>NZ_AEJZ01000302.1:0-18676 GCF_000208525.1 Escherichia sp. TW14182 | reverse complement strand
GAATTATGAGAAAAAATATAAAAAAACCCGCCAGACTATTATCTGCTAATTTTTAACAAGCAGGGTTATTTTAAAAAACAAACCAAAAGTGCGCGGATTATCAAATAAATTCTAACTATATTTTTTTGCCTGTCTGGATCACATAATCCAGATATTTTCCCTGTATGTTAATTGCAGTCATGCTTCACACCGTCGTTAAAAAGGAAGACAGATGAAAATCAGTCGGGAAACACTCCACCAGCTAATCGAGAATAAACTCTGCCAGGCTGGATTAAAACGTGAGCACGCTGCAACCGTGGCTGAAGTATTGGTTTATGCCGATGCCAGAGGGATCCACTCTCATGGCGCGGTACGCGTGGAATACTACGCAGAACGTATTTCGAAAGGCGGCACCAACCGCGAACCGGAGTTCCGTCTTGAAGAAACGGGGCCGTGTTCGGCAATTTTACATGCCGACAATGCCGCCGGGCAGGTCGCCGCGAAAATGGGCATGGAACATGCCATTAAAACAGCACAACAAAATGGCGTTGCGGTGGTCGGTATCAGCCGGATGGGTCACAGCGGCGCAATCTCTTATTTTGTGCAGCAGGCAGCCCGCGCCGGATTAATTGGCATTTCGATGTGCCAGTCCGATCCAATGGTGGTGCCGTTTGGCGGCGCGGAAATTTACTACGGTACTAACCCACTTGCCTTTGCCGCGCCGGGAGAAGGCGACGAGATCCTTACTTTTGATATGGCGACTACCGTACAGGCATGGGGAAAAGTGCTCGACGCCCGCTCGCGTAATATGTCTATCCCGGAAAGCTGGGCGGTCGATAAAAACGGTGCACCAACAACCGATCCGTTCGCGGTACATGCTCTGCTCCCCGCCGCTGGGCCGAAAGGGTATGGCCTGATGATGATGATTGACGTCCTCTCAGGCGTGTTACTCGGCTTACCGTTCGGGCGCCAGGTCAGTTCGATGTATGACGATTTACACGCCGGGCGTAATTTGGGGCAATTACATATAGTTATTAATCCGAACTTTTTCTCCTCCAGCGAATTATTCCGTCAACATCTTAGCCAGACCATGCGCGAATTAAATGCCATTACCCCCGCGCCCGGTTTTAACCAGGTTTATTATCCCGGACAGGATCAGGATATTAAACAACGCAAAGCCGCCGTCGAAGGCATCGAAATTGTTGATGACATTTACCAGTATTTAATTTCCGACGCGCTTTATAACACGTCATACGAAACGAAAAATCCCTTTGCGCAATAATTATTGAGACAGGACTTTCTTATGATTACACATTTCCGTCAAGCCATAGAAGAAACGCTGCCCTGGCTTTCCTCTTTTGGCGCTGACCCTACGGGTGGGATGACCCGTTTACTTTATTCGCCGGAATGGCTGGAAACCCAACAGCAATTTAAAAAAAGAATGGCAGCAAGCGGGCTGGAAACACGTTTCGATGAAGTGGGAAATTTATACGGTCGCCTGAATGGCACCGAATATCCACAGGAAGTGGTTCTGAGCGGTTCGCATATCGATACCGTGGTTAACGGCGGTAACCTCGACGGGCAATTCGGCGCACTGGCGGCGTGGCTGGCAATTGACTGGCTGAAAACACAATACGGCGCGCCGCTACGTACTGTCGAAGTGGTGGCGATGGCGGAAGAAGAAGGCAGCCGCTTCCCGTATGTCTTCTGGGGCAGTAAAAATATCTTTGGGCTGGCGAATCCTGACGACGTGCGGAATATCTGTGATGCCAAAGGAAATAGTTTTGTCGATGCGATGAAGGCTTGCGGATTCACTCTGCCGAACGCCCCACTAACTCCGCGTCAGGATATTCAAGCCTTTGTCGAACTGCATATCGAACAGGGCTGTGTGCTGGAAAGTAATGGGCAGTCAATTGGCGTGGTGAATGCAATTGTCGGGCAACGTCGCTATACGGTGACGCTGAACGGCGAATCAAACCATGCAGGCACCACGCCGATGGGCTATCGTCGTGACACGGTTTATGCGTTTAGCCGCATTTGCAATCAGTCCGTAGCCAAAGCGAAAAAGATGGGCGATCCGCTGGTGCTGACCTTTGGCAAAGTGGAGCCGCGCCCAAATACGGTTAACGTAGTGCCGGGTAAAACCACGTTCACCATTGATTGTCGTCACACCGACGCTGCCGTGCTGCGCGATTTCACCCAACAGTTAGAAAACGACATGCGGGCGATTTGCGATGAAATGGACATTGGTATTGATATCGATTTATGGATGGACGAAGAACCGGTGCCGATGAACGAAGAGCTGGTCACCACCCTGACGGAACTGTGTGAAACAGAAAAACTGAATTACCGGGTGATGCACAGTGGTGCCGGGCACGACGCGCAAATTTTCGCGCCTCGCGTGCCGACCTGCATGATTTTCATTCCCAGCATTAACGGGATCAGCCATAACCCGGCGGAACGCACCAATATTACCGACCTTGCCGAAGGGGTCAAAACGTTGGCACTCATGCTTTATCAACTTGCCTGGCAGAAATAAGGAGTTATAAATGGGATATTTAAATAACGTCACCGGTTACCGCGATGATTTACTGGCTAACCGTGCGATTGTTAAACACGGTAATTTCGCGCTGTTAACCCCGGATGGTCTGGTAAAAAATATTATTCCTGGCTTTGAAAATTGTGACGCGACAATCCTGTCCACACCAAAGCTTGGCGCTACGTTTGTCGATTATCTGGTGACGCTGCATCAAAACGGCGGTAATCAGCAGGGATTCGGCGGAGAAGGAATTGAAACGTTCCTGTATGTCATTTCTGGAAATATCACTGCCGAAGCCGAAGGAAAAACATTTGCCTTAAGCGAAGGTGGCTATCTTTATTGCCCGCCAGGCTCCTTAATGACGTTTGTTAATGCCCAGGCCGAAGACAGCCAAATCTTCTTGTATAAGCGCCGCTATGTTCCGGTAGAAGGTCATGCGCCGTGGCTGGTTTCTGGCAATGCCAGCGAACTGGAACGCATTCATTATGAAGGCATGGACGATGTTATTCTGCTGGATTTTCTGCCCAAAGAGTTAGGTTTTGATATGAATATGCATATCCTCTCTTTTGCGCCAGGTGCCAGCCACGGTTATATCGAAACCCACGTTCAGGAGCACGGTGCTTATATTCTTTCCGGTCAGGGAGTTTATAACCTCGATAATAACTGGATCCCGGTAAAAAAAGGCGATTACATCTTTATGGGCGCATATTCTTTACAGGCCGGTTATGGCGTAGGGCGTGGTGAAGCGTTCAGCTATATTTACTCGAAAGATTGCAACCGCGACGTAGAAATTTAAGTCATACCACTCGCCTGATTATTTTTAGCTATGTTGGATTTTGCCACGGTTTATACCGTGGCTTTTTTTGCGGTAAATTCAGGTAAAAAACAGATGCGGGATAAAATGCATCCGCTTCAGGCTGAAAACCGCACAGACAATCCCCTCGCCCCTTTGGGGAGAGGGGGAAAGCCATGCTCGTAGCAATCAGAAGCAGATGCGATATGAACCGCATCCGCTTTAAAGGTAAGAATCAGGGTTTAATTCCCTGACCTATTTTAATGGCGCAGGCAATATTTCGCGCGCTGTTGAAGAGATTGGTTTCACCACTGGCGAGCACTTCGGCTAAAGGTGCCAGACGTGGCAAAATGCTGAACACCGCGTCAATGCCGTACTGGTGCACCACTTCCACGCCATCACCCAATACGCCAGCAATCCCAATCACCGGTACATTAAACTGCTTCGCCACCGACGCCACGCCCAGCGGCGCTTTACCGCCTGCCGTTTGCGAGTCGATGCGCCCTTCCCCGGTGATCACCAGCGCCGCTCCCTGCACCGCCTGCTCCAGGTTGACCGCCCGCAGTACAATCTCAATACCCGGTTTAATATCCGCATTGAGAAATACCGCCGCCGCAATACCCATACCGCCCGCCGCGCCGCCGCCCGCCATCTGGCAGACATTGATTTCCGTTTGCTGCTGCAAAACACGGGCGAAATTTTGCAGCCCCTGCTCCAGCTCTTCGACCATCTCCGGCGTTGCCCCTTTTTGCGGGCCAAACACCGCCGCCGCGCCGCGTGCCCCTACCAGCGGGTTATCAACATCACACGCCACTTCAATATGACAGCTCGCCAGACGCGGATCGCATTCCTCCATCTCAATGCTTGCCACACGCGCTAAATTGCCGCCGTTTGCCGCCAGCGCCTGACCGTCGGCATCAATGAAACGCACACCGAGCGCCTGCGCCATGCCCATACCGCCGTCTACCGTCGCGCTGCCGCCAATGCCGAGAATAATATGGCGAATGCCGTTATCCAGCGCATGACGAATCAGCTCGCCGGTGCCATAACTTGACGCCAGCAACGGATTACGCTTTTCAGGCGCGACCAGCATCAGGCCACTTGCTGCCGCCATCTCAATCACCGCTGTTTTCCCGTCGCCGGTAAGGCCATAAAAAGCATTCACTTTTTCGCCCATCGGCCCACAGACTTCGAGCGTCACGATGTTGCCGCCCGTCGCGGCAACCATCGCATCCACCGTTCCTTCGCCGCCATCTGCTATTGGCAAACAGATATAGTGCGCATCGGGAAAGAGGGTCGAAAACCCGGCTTTAATTGCCTGACAACATTTTTCTGCACTTAAGCTCTCTTTAAACGAGTCTGGCGCAATGACAATCTTCATTATCAATCCTTTTTCAACAAATTATTCGATGCGTTCCCACGGAATAAGGTTATCCATAAGAACAGCCAGTAAAATTCCGACCAGTAAGCCGTTACTGAGCAGAGGACGAAGCGTTAATGGAAGGTCTTGCAGATACACAGGCGGTAATGCCATTAAAAATATGCCGACAAATAACGGCAATGCGAGTCGATAAATATTGCGAGCGGTAAACGTTATTTGCTGACTAAACACCAGCGCGGAAAAGAGTAAAGGCAGATAAGAAACCAGCATGACCGCGCTACTCACTGGTAAAGGGATACTGCAAAATAGTCGCGTGAGTGCCGGAACCAGTGCCACCAGCAGGCAAATAACGCTGCCATAAATAAACGAACGCCGCGTGTAATCGCCAGTCTGGGTTAATAAACCAATGGATGAAACAAACGGTGAAAATGGAATTACCGCCAGCGGTACGGTTATCAGCGTCATAAATCCGGTCGCCACAAAGCTACGACGATAACGCGTATTCCCCGCGCCCTGCTGCGGATAAAAAACATCCGTGCCCCGAATCGCACCGTAGGTATTACTGATATTCACCAGACCTGTAATCACCGCCGTCAGAATAATTCCCGGCGACAACGCACCGCCACTGCCGAGCGGGAACCACTGCCAGTGCAACTCACCGGAGAGCGAATGCGAAGAAGGAAAGCAAAAGTACCACAACAACCAGCCGGTTATCGTGCCGACCAACAGGCCGTAACGGGCAAAACGTTGCGGCAGGAAGATAATCATCGCCAGAACCAGGCACATCACCGCCACCGAGAGCGCGAACGGCGGTAACTGAATTTTAAAATTCGAGTCGGCTATGCCAAACGGCAGCCCGAGCATACCTTTGAAAAAGATAGTGGTCAGCTGCGCGCCCAGCATCAGCATAAACAGCACCATCACCGTCGGAGTAAATAACCGCGCAAGGCGATGACCTAATCCACTAAGTCCAATCAATATCGTCAGCACGCCGGAAATCGCAATCCCCACCGCCAGACTGGTGGCGATATCATTGACAGGTGTTCCGCGCGATGCTTCGCCAAGGGTGATAGTGAGGATAGTTCCCCACCACAGGCCGCCTGGCCCTTCCATAATAGCGCGACGATGACCGCAGAACGCCTGAGCGAAGCAGGCCAGTGCAGTAGCAAGAAAAGCATATTGCGTGAGCGTAAGCAGGTTACTTTGCGGCAACTGAAAAGCCGAAAGCAGCGTAGGAGGAACCACAACCGTGTTGCAAAAAATAAAGAAAAACCACTGAAATCCTGATAACAGGCTTTCGCGGCTCACTGCAAAATTGAACATAAACACACCTTAACCGGAGAATGCCCGCCGCAAGGACGGGCATTGCAGGGGCCAGATTACTGCTGATGTTTAAGGATAAATTGACCTTTCGGCGCAACAGGGAAGCCCTGTTCAATGTCGTAAATCACATCACCACGTAAGATGGTTTTCGTGATACGCGCGCCAATGGTTCGGCCAACATACGGGCTGACTTTGTGGCGATATTCCAAATCGTCATTGGTAAGAACATAGCTGCTATTCGGTTGAATGAAGACAAAGTCGGCATCTTTTCCTGGGGCGATACGACCTTTTTGCTGCAGACCGAAGATATCTGCTGCATTAGTCGCCATTAATTTGCCAAACATTGCCAGAGACATACCGCGTTTCTGTACTGCTTCATCGAACATCACGTCCATGCAGCTTTGCAGACCGGCGATACCGCCCCATGCTTTCATGATGTTACCGGCTTTCATTTCCGGCGGGCATGGAGAGTGGTCGGAAACCAGGCAGTCGATTTCACCGTTAAACAGTTTTTCCCACATGCCTTTCTGGTTTTCCAGATCGCGGATCGGCGGTGAACACTTCGCCAGGGTGCCAATTTCTTCGAACTGATCGGTATCCAGCACAAAGTAATGCGGGCAGGATTCACAGGTAACATCCTGACCTTCCTGACGCGCACGAGTCACTTCCTCAACACCTTCCGGGCTGCTGATGTGGCAAACGTGCAGACGGCAACCGGCAACTTTCGCCAGGTACAGTACGCGGCGAATCGCTTCCACTTCGGTAAATACCGGACGAGAAGCCACATAGTCATGTGCGGTTACGCGACCTTCACGCTTCGCTTCTTCGCCCAGTTCATCACAGATCAGAGCGTTTTCGCAGTGCACCAGCACCGGCTGCCCCATTTCGCCCAGCTTCTGCGCGCCTTTGAAGAACCGCCAGTCGTTTACGTCACGGAAGTCGTTGTCGATACCACGATCGCCACAGGTCGCAACGAAGCATTTGAAGCCGACAACGCCCACTTCATCCAGTTCGTGCAGACGGTCGATGTTGTAAGAGACCAGGCCACCCAGTTGTGCCGCATCGACAGTCAACTTACCTTTAGCGGCGTCGAACTTCAGTTCAATCGATGCGCGATCAACGGTTGCTGGCAACTGGTTGAGCGGCATTTCGATCATGGTGGTGATACCGCCTTTTGCCGCTGCGCGAGTGCCGGTTTCATAACCTTCCCAGTGGCTACGACCCGGTTCAGAAATGTGGCTGTGCGCATCGACCATGCCCGGAGAAACCACCAGACCAGACGCATCCATAACTTCTTTTGCATCGCCCAGATCCTGACCGATAGCGGCAATTTTTCCGCCTTTAACGGCAATATCTACAACGCGAGCTTCGTTTTCTAAAATGGCGGTGCCGTTTTTAATAATTAAATCAAAAGACATAACAAACTCCTTGTAAAATACAGATTGTTTTTTAACTCAATGTTCAATATCGGGATTAATTAACCTGTGACTTTTTGCTCTCCTGTTTTTTCTACTGCTGTGCGTTTCTTTAATAAAGCGTAGGCCGCAAAGGCGACGATGACGCCGACAAACCATGAAACACGCGATAACGGTTCCATGACCGGAATAAATTTACCGCCGAGAGATAAAATAACCGCCACCAGAGTGACTGAGAATGCAGTGAGGTTAAAACCGTTATCGTAATATTTAAAATCGCCTGGTGCGGTGTACAGTTCATCAAGATTAATTTGTCCGCGCATTACTACGAAATAATGCGCCATCATCACACCAATTACCGGCCCCAGCATCCCACCGATAATATCGAGGAACAAATAAATACTGTCCTGGTTTTCCATTAATTTCCACGGGCAGATCAGCAGGCTGATAATACTGGCAATCAGTACGCCGTTTTTATAGGTCAGTTTCGTCGGTGCAATAGCGGCAATCTGATAACCAGCCGGAATAATATTACCGGTGGCGTTCGTGGAAATGGTCGTCATCAGAATAACCAGTACCGCAAAGAACGAGGCAAACAGGCTGTCCCAACGCTGAACAATATCCAGCACGTTCCAGGTGTCAGCGCCGTAATGAATACTGGCTCCGGCAATAATACATACCCCGGCGACCGCAAACAGAATATAGGCCACAACCAAACCGAGCGTTTGCCCCAGCGCCTGCTCACGGAAAGAGTGAGCGTTTTGCGTAAAGTCTGATGCGCTCACCGCCGGTGCCGCCCAGACCGCAACCACCGCGTTGATCACCACCAGGAACAGGAAGCCACTATTTTCTGCCTTCTGAATACCGCTCGGAATGTAGTCAAAGATTGGAGCAATCCCTACCAGCGAAATCGCCCAAATTGCCATACCGCCGAAGACGATATAGATGCACGGGTTAAGAATAGCGGTGAATTTATTTAAAACTTTGCCACCGCCAAAACCAATACCAACGTTAACCAGCCAGAAGAGTAAGAAAGTGATTAAGCCCGGTAGAGAAAGCCCTAACAGGGTAAAATCACCGCCGAGAGTTAAAAATCCCGGCCAGATTTTGCCAATCAGGATCAAGCAGGCCAGCGATCCGGCATAACACTGCAAACCAAACCACATGATGGCGGCAATCCCGCCTCTTAACAGTCCGGGAAACAGTGCGCCACGCACGCCATACGAAGCTCGCAGGATCATAGCAAAAGGCACGCCGTATTTACTGCCCGCAGCACCGTTTAATACCATTACCGCAGCTATAAAAAAGGCGCTAAGGATAATTGCCAGCATAATACTAAAAGTAGACAAGCCGAGAATAAAAAAGCCGCCGACCATTACATAATTGGGAACGTTATGAACCGAACCCATCCATAAGGTAAAGTAGTTAAATGTTTTCCAGGTACGTTGACTTTGTGTTTTCGGTAATAAATCTTCGCTATATCCGCGTTGCTGGAATAGTTTTCTCTGATGTTCCATAAATCCCTCTTAATTTCACGTATCGAATAACGCTGTTTTAATCTAGCTATGAGGAACTAATAAAATAAAAAATAATTTTTTTAATACTGAAGCAACGTCGTTGGCTGCTTTCTTTTTTACTGCTGGCCGAATCAATTATTTGATATCGGCCATTTTTATTGCAGGCATCGAGGCTTTATCGGCAACGATGCCTTTTTATCAGGCGAGTTTATGATTCGCCATTAACTCCAGCGCCTGCACTAATGCAGAGTGATCCAACTGGCTGCCGCCGTTTGCCGCACAGGTATTAAATAACTCCTGGCAGGTTGCGGTGTTTGGCAGATTCAGCGCCAGTGCTTTCGCACTTTGCAGCGCCAGATTGAGATCTTTCTGGTGCAGAGCAATTTTGAAGCCCGGATTAAAGGTGCGTTTAATCATACGCTCACCGTGAACTTCCAGAATGCGCGAGGAAGCAAAGCCGCCCATCAGCGCCTGGCGCACACGCACCGGATCGGCACCGGCTTTCGATGCAAACAGCAGGGCTTCAGAAACCGCTTCAATATTGAGCGCCACGATAATCTGGTTTGCTACTTTGCAGGTTTGACCGTCGCCGTTACCGCCCACGAGGGTGATATTTTTACCGAGCAGTTCAAACAGCGGTTTAACACGTTCAAATACCGCTTCGTCGCCACCAACCATAATTGACAATGTCCCTTCACGGGCGCCGATTTCGCCGCCGGAGACTGGCGCGTCGAGATAATCGCCGCCCAGTTCATTCACCTGACGGGCGAAACGTTTAGTTTCAATCGGTGAAATGGAGCTCATATCAACAATGGTTTTGCCCTTCAGAGACGCTTTGGTGCAGCCATTTTCACCAAACAGAACTTCTTCAACCTGTGGCGTATCCGGCACCATAATAAAAATGATGTCTGACGCTTCTGTTACCTGGCGCGCAGTGTCAACGCTGACGGCACCGAGTGACAGTAATCCATCAGCAACCGAACCAATAGTTGTGACATGCAGTTGATGACCGGCGCGCGCCAGATTAATGGACATCGGAGTACCCATAATGCCTAAGCCAATAAATCCCAGTTTCATATTTAGCCTCTTTTAAATGTCGCTTTTCCTGAATTCAGACAACGCGATCCCCTGCCGACGTAGCGGCCTAAAAAAGCATTGTCTGAACAGCGTTACGTTTTAACGGTACGGTTTCATCCAGCCTAAACCGGCTTCCGTGGTGGTTCTGGGTTTATATTCACAGCCAACCCAACCGTTGTAGTCAGAATTTTCAATTACCTTAAAGAGATAATCGTAATTAATTTCTCCGGTTCCCGGTTCGCCACGATGTGGATTATCGGCGATTTGCAGGTGACCAATTTTATCGGCCCATTGGGTCATGGTGTTGGTTAATTCACCTTCCATCCGCTGCATATGATAAATGTCATACTGAATTTTCAAATTGCAGCAGCCTACATCATCAATCAGTTTCAGCGCCTGCTGAGTTCCGGTGAGATGGAAACCAGGGATATCGAAATGGTTGATAGGTTCAATCAGTAATAAAATATCTTCTTTCATCAACATATTCGCGGCATAACGCAGGTTTTCCACAAGCGTTGCGTGAATCTGTTCACTGCTGAAACCCGCCGGAGTTTTACCGACCAGACAGTTGATTTTTTTATTACCCAGCGCACGGGCATAACGAATCGCCGCTGCTACGCCATCACGAAACTCTTCTTCACGGCCAGGAATACAGGCAATACCCCGCTCGCCCGCCGCCCAGTCACCCGCAGGTAAATTATGCAGCGTATGCTCGAGTTTATTACTCGCCAGCACCTGTTTTAATTCTTCAATGTCGTAGTCATAAGGGAACATAAATTCAACGCCGCGAAAACCACACTGCGCGGCTTTCTCAAAACGGGTGAGAAAATCATATTCGCCAAATAACATCGATAAATTAGCAGAGAAACGTAACATTATTTATCTCCCTTATTCATAGTGCATGAAGCAGGTTTCAGTCGGCGCGTCCGCTGCGTTATCGGCGATATCTTCAAATTCCATAACGTTATCCAGTTCGCTACCCATCGAAATATTGGTTACTCGCTCCAGCATAATTTCCACCACCACCGGGACTCGGTACTGATTCATTAAGACTTTCGCTTGTTCAAAGGCCGGAGCAATATCTTCCGGTTTGAAAACGCGAATCGCTTTACAACCTAAACCTTCCGCCACTTTCACGTGGTCAACGCCATAACCGTTCACATCACTGGAGTTAATATTTTCAAACGCAAGCTGTACGCAGTAATCCATATCAAATGCACGCTGCGACTGACGAATCAGGCCGAGATAGGCGTTATTAACCAGCACATGGATGTACGGAATATTGAACTGTGCGCCAACGGCTAACTCTTCAATCAGGAACTGGAAGTCGAAGTCACCGGAAATCGCCACCACATTACGCTCTGGATCAGCCGCACACACACCCAGCGCCGCCGGAATGGTCCAGCCCAGCGGGCCTGCCTGACCACAGTTGATCCAGTGACGGTCTTTAAAGACGTGCAGCATTTGCGCCGCAGCAATTTGTGACAGGCCGATGGTGGTGACATAGCAAACATCGCGACCAAAGGCTTTGTTCATCTCTTCATACACGCGCTGCGGTTTCACCGGCACGTTGTCGAAGTGAGTTTTACGCAGCAAAGTGCGTTTGCGCTGCTGGCAGTCGGCGACCCACTCTTTACGACACGGCAGACGACCGGCTTTTTGCATCTCCTGCGCCACTTCAACCAGCAGCGTCAGTGCCGCTTTGGCGTCGGAGACAATACCCAGATCCGGGCACAGTACGCGGCCAATTTGCGTCGGCTCAATATCGATATGGACGATTTTGCGCCCTTCGGTGTATTTCTCTACCGACCCGGTATGACGGTTGGCAAAACGGTTACCGATACCAAACACCATGTCGGACGCCAGCAATGTTGCGTTACCGTAACGATGCGCAGTTTGCAGACCCACCATCCCGGCCATCAGTTCATGATCGTCCGGGATACAGCCCCAGCCCATCAGCGTTGGGATCACCGGAACGCTGGTCAGTTCAGCAAACTGTTGTAACAGCGCGGCTGCGTCAGCATTGATAACCCCGCCCCCGGCAACGATCACTGGACGCTCAGCCTGGATTAACATTTCTACGGCTTTTTCGATCTGCATACGGCTGGCAGCAGGTTTGTAGACCGGCAGCGGTTCGTACATATCAGGATCAAACTCGATTTCCGCTACCTGAACGTCGAACGGTAAATCCACCAGTACCGGCCCCGGACGACCAGAACGCATCAGGTGAAATGCCTGTTGCAGCACACGAGGCACCAGCGCCGCTTCACGTACTGTAACCGCCATTTTACTGACCGGCTTGGCGATAGCTTCAATATCAACGGCCTGGAAATCTTCTTTATGCAGACGGGCACGCGGAGCCTGGCCGGTAATGCACAAAATAGGAATGGAATCAGCAGAAGCGGAATAGAGCGCGGTGATCATGTCAGTGCCTGCTGGTCCCGACGTTCCCAGACATACGCCGATATTCCCTGCCGTTGCGCGGGTGTAGCCTTCCGCCATGTGCGACGCACCTTCCACGTGACGCGCCAGAATGTGACGAATACCGCCGTGCTTACGCATCGCTGAATAGAAAGGATTGATTGCTGCTCCCGGAACGCCAAAGGCGGTGGTGATACCTTCTTTCTCCAGCACATACATTGCCGCGTCAACGGCTCTCATTTTTGCCATTTTCTTCCTACCTCAATTAATTGGAAAAATTTTCCAACTTTCAAATTTTGTCAAAAAAACCCGCTCCGCAGAGCGGGATGCGACAGACACTATGGATGTGCTTTCAGTCCCAACGCCGTGCTGATATCGCGGGCGGTGTCTCTGACCAGCTCACCCTGACTGACAAAACGATCTTCTGTCAGTCTTGATGAAGGCCCGGAGATGGAGATAGCGGCAACAACACTACCCACATCATCGTAAATTGCTGAAGCTATGCAATTCAGGCCAACAACATGCTCTTCTTTATCTACGGTATAGCCCAGTTCACGCGCTTGTTCCAGATCCTTCAGCAAGGTGGGCATATCCACAAGCGTAGTTGGCGTAAACTGCTGCAAACCGGTTTGCAGGATGATGCTCATCAACTCCTCTTCCGCCAGCGGATAAAGCAGCGCCTTGCCCGCACCGGAAGCATGCAGCGGCAGACGACTGCCCAGCGGCGCACACATCCTGACCATCGATTTACACTCTAACTGACCAATTAATACTGCTTCATTGCCGTTACGAATCGCGACATTGACCGTTTCGCCGGAAAGTAACATCAGGCGGCGCATAAACGGCCCGGCGACGGAGAGGACATCGCGGTTATGGATGTACGCCGCACCGACGTTAAAGACACCTAATCCTATATGCCACCAGCCTAACTGACTGTCCTGATAGACAAAATCCGCTGCCTGTAAAACCTTCAGCAGGCGAAAGGTCGTGGAGAGCGGCAAATCCAGATTGAGAGAAATATCGCTAACTGACGAACTTCCCCCACTTTTTTCCAGATATTGCAGAATCGCAATTCCCCGCTCTAATGCCTGTGCGCCCTTCTGTGCCACAGGCTCCGCCTGTCCTGGCCTGCCGCGCCGTCTAACTTCCGTCATACCTACGTTAACTCCGACCTACAAGTGAGCATAAACAATGAACAATTCGTTTATCTTATGCAAGTCGGTTGCAGGCGTCACGCAAAACAGAGCTCCTGCTCAGGAATACTTTCGACATCACAGTTGTCACTGCCGCCGCGATCGATGGTCAGAAAATCGGTGACTCGTTGCCAGGCGAAAAGCGGGTGATGCCAGACATTACGATGGTAATTCACCCCCTGCTCACCGTTGGTGATAAACGCCCGCAGCGTTGTCAGGTCTGGTTTGTCGTCACCTAACGCCACGACCACCACAAACACTTCCCCTTTCATCGGGATAAACGCCTGAGTGCCCAGCGGATGACGTTCGAGTTCGTGAATGGTCAGCGGCAGATTCGCCGGTTGCGCGCGGTTAATGCTGATAAGCGTACGGTCTTGCTCAAGAATCTCAACCAGCGCCAAATCGTGGTAACGCTCTACCAGGCCATTGTTAATATGGAAAAAATCCCGTTGCTGCGTTTCGATTACGTCGCCATAAGCACTGAAGGCTTCCTGACTTAACGGTAATACCTGAAGTTTCATCTTGTTGTCCTTGTAACATAATTCCGTTCAACCAGCGCCGACCGGTCAGCTTGGTTTCAATAACAGGCAATCTAAAACCTTAAGAGAACAACATCAATACAAAAGTTGGAATATTTTTCCAAAACTAGATTTAGCCCACAAATCACACAGGGTTATCATGTAAAAATACAAGTAAATCAAAGGACAGCAAAATCACGCAACTTGCGGATTTAAAAGGGGATACCTGAAGATGTTTGATCCAGAAACCTTGCGGACTTTCATTGCGGTTGCTGAAACAGGAAGTTTTTCAAAAGCGGCAGAACGATTATGCAAAACCACGGCGACCATCAGTTATCGCATTAAACTTCTGGAAGAGAATACCGGGGTGGCGTTGTTTTTCCGCACCACTCGCAGCGTGACATTGACAGCGGCTGGCGAGCATCTGCTTTGTCAGGCCAGAGACTGGCTGAGCTGGCTGGAAAGTATGCCCAGCGAGCTGCAACAGGTGAATGATGGCGTAGAACGCCAGGTGAATATCGTCATCAACAACCTGCTTTACAACCCCAAGGCCGTCGCCCAATTGCTGGCGTGGCTGAACGAACGTTACCCCTTTACCCAGTTTCACATCTCCCGACAAATCTATATGGGCGTCTGGGACTCACTATTGTACGAAGGTTTTTCACTGGCTATCGGCGTCACAGGAACCGAGGCGCTGGCAAATACTTTTAGCCTTGATCCTTTAGGTTCGGTGCAATGGCGCTTTGTCATGGCGGCGGATCATCCGCTGGCGAACGTTGAAGAGCCGCTCACAGAAGCGCAGTTACGGCGCTTTCCGGCGGTCAATATTGAAGACAGCGCCCGCACCTTAACAAAGCGAGTCGCCTGGCGATTGCCGGGGCAAAAAGAGATTCTCGTTCCGGACATGGAGACGAAAATCGCTGCCCATCTGGCGGGCGTTGGTATCGGTTTTTTGCCAAAATCACTTTGCCAGTCAATGATCGATAATCAACAACTGGTCAGCCGGGTCATCCCAACGATGCGCCCTCCTTCGCCATTGAGTCTGGCATGGCGCAAATTTGGTAGCGGCAAAGCGGTAGAAGATATTGTGACCTTGTTTACCCAGCGCAGACCAGAAATCAGCGGATTTTTAGAAATTTTCGGCAACTCACACAGTTAAAAATCAAGTTTCCTCGCGCGTTGGCGCGTAAAATAGCGCGCAAGCTGATTTGAGGTTCACTTTTAACTATGCAAGAGAGACACACGGAACAGGACTATCGTGCCCTGCTGATTGCTGATACGCCCATTATTGATGTTCGCGCCCCCATTGAGTTTGAGCAAGGCGCAATGCCCGCCGCTATCAACCTGCCGTTAATGAATAACGATGAACGCGCCGCCGTTGGCACCTGCTACAAACAGCAAGGGTCAGACGCGGCGCTGGCGCTGGGGCATAAACTGGTGGCGGGTGAAATTCGTCAGCAGCGCATGGACGCCTGGCGGGCAGCGTGCCTGCAAAATCCGCAAGGTATTCTCTGCTGCGCCCGTGGCGGTCAACGTTCACATATTGTGCAACGTTGGCTGCATGAAGCGGGGATTGATTATCCGCTGGTGGAAGGCGGTTATAAGGCACTGCGCCAGACCGCGATTCAGGCGACCATTGAACTGTCACAAAAACCGATAGTGCTGATTGGCGGTTGTACCGGCAGTGGTAAAACGCTGTTAGTGCAGCAACAGCCGAACGGTGTCGATTTGGAAGGGCTGGCGCGTCATCGCGGCTCTGCTTTTGGTCGCACATTACAGCCGCAACTTAGCCAGGCGAGTTTTGAAAACCTGCTGGCTGCCGAGATGCTAAAAACTGACGCCCGTCAGGATCTGCGCCTGTGGGTGCTGGAAGATGAAAGCCGGATGATTGGTTCAAACCATCTGCCGGAATGTCTGCGCGAGCGAATGACCCAGGCGGCGATTGCCGTGGTAGAAGACCCGTTTGAGATCCGGCTTGAACGCCTGAACGAAGAATATTTCTTGCGTATGCATCATGATTTTACCCATGCATATGGCGACGAACAGGGCTGGCAAGCGTATTGCGAATATCTGCATCACGGTCTTTCGGCGATTAAGCGTCGGCTGGGGCTACAACGATATAATGAACTGGCTGCCCGGCTGGATGCGGCGCTGACAACGCAACTCGCAACCGGCAGCACCGACGGTCATATGGCCTGGCTGGTGCCGCTGCTTGAAGAGTATTACGACCCGATGTACCGCTATCAGCTTGAGAAAAAAGCGGAAAAGGTTGTCTTTCGCGGTGAGTGGGCGGAAGTGATGGCGTGGGTTAAGGCGCGGTGATGAGCGGTATTCTGAAACGGCGATTGTCGTGAGAACAGAATGATTGCAACAGAATACAGATATAAAAAAACCGACATGACAGTCGGTTTTTTTATTTTTCCGCCCGAGAGTTGGTGGTTCTGGGCAGAGATGAAACAGTCCTCATCTAGCAAGTGAATTATAAGTCAGGATACCTACATATTCAAACAGCTATGCCGGCGATACAATCCCAACGCTAGTAATGATACTGCCTCAAGGGATTACCGCAGTGCGGAAAAATACTTTTAAGTCCTGGTCAGGATACAGGTGGTGCTGATTCTGGTGCTCTGATTTGGAGAGAGGCAGTCCTCATCTAGCACATGAAGGAAAATCATAGTTACAGGCAACGTAAGGGTAAGCTGTGATTGTCTTTCTCCCTTAAGGGAGCAACGGATGAAAACTTTTCTCGATAAAGTTCTCATCGTTCTTAAGGCGCTGATCGCGCTGCTGGAACTGATCCGCCAGTTTATTGAATAACTGAGGAAACGTAGCTAAGGCCGAAGGTTTACCACCTTCGGCCTTTAACAAAACCGGCATGACAGTCGGTTTCAGATTGTTGCCAAAGGGCGCACTATTCATGCCGGATGCGCTACGCCTGTCATCACCCCGCAAACTGCCTGAACAGCGCCTTACCCTTAACCAGTCGCGCGCCCAGCCAGCCGCCGCAAAGCGACAGCAGCAACGCACCGCTGCACGGCAGCACAATCCACAATCGCCAGTCTGGCTCCCACGGGAAATCAAACACTTTTGATTGCAGTACCGCCAGCGCCGTTTCCGCACCGATGGCGGCCACCAGGCCAGAAACAAACCCGAGCATGGCAAACTCACACCACAATGTCGTGCGCAGCAGTTTTTTGCCCGCACCGAGTGTGCGCCACACCACCAGCTCCTGATGGCGCTGACGCATTCCCACCTGCACCTGTGCCAGCAACAGCAACATACCGCAGGCGGTGACCAGCACCACCATCACTTCCAGCGCCCGACTTACCTGCTCCAGCACCTGACCGACCTGTTTTAAAATCGCGCCAATGTCTAACAGGCTAATGGTCGGGAACTGGCGGTTGAGTTGCGTCAACATGCCGTTGCCGTTCTCCCAGCGGAAACTGGTGAGCCAGCTTTGCGGCTGCCCGTCCAGCGCCCCTTCCGGGAAAATAAAATAGAAATTAGGCCGCAGACTTTCCCAGTCCACTTTGCGCAGACTGGTCACTTTAGCGCGGAACTCCTGGGTATCGCCCATAAAAGTCACGGTATCGCCGAGGGCAACGTTTAAGCGTTTCGCCAGCCCCTCTTCCATCGACACTTCATCCGCTTTTGGCGGCCAGTTACCGGCGACAATCGGGTTATGATCGGGCCGCGTATTTTGCCAGGTGAGGTTGAGTTCGCGGTTGAGCGCCTCATCTTCATTGCCTTCTGTCGGCTTGCCGTTAATCGCCGTCAGCCGCGCCCGCACTACCGGATAAAACGATTCCGGGACTATCTGATGTTCCGCGAGGAACGCTTTTAGCGGCGTAACCTGTTCTGTGGCGATGTTGATTAAAAAGTAGTTCGGGCTTTCTGGCGGTAGCTGCTGTTGCCAGCGGTCGAGCAGATCGCCACGCAACACCAGCAGCAGTGCCAGCAGCATAAAGGAGAGCGAAAATGCCGAAAGCTGGCTTAACGTTGACCACGGCTGTCGTAACAGGCGGCTGACCGCCAGACGCAAAGGTAGCGATTTCAGCGTCAGGCGGCGAAGTACATTAAGCAACATCCAGCCCAGCACACCGCACAGCAAAGCCAGCACTACTGCGCCCGCCAGCACCGCCCAGAGCAGCATACTGCCACCCATTAATCCGGCGAGCAGCAGCACAACCACCACACTGACAATCGGCAGATAAAACTTCAGCGGCCAGACGTTCGCTACCACATCATTACGTAATACGCGTAAAGGCTGCGTTGCCAGCAACAAGCGGTACGGTCGCAGCCCCACCAGCAGCGAGATGACCGTCATGGTGCCGAGCGCCCACAGCCACGGCCAGAGGCTGGCTGGCGGTAGTGCAGCAGGCAGAACGGGCTTGAGCAGCACCATCAACACGTTTTCGAACAACAGACCTATCGCCCCACCGGTAACGGCTGAAAGCGTCAGCACCATCAACCACTGACCGACGATTAGCTTACGCAGTTGCGCTCGCCCTGCTCCCAGC
>NZ_AEJZ01000303.1:0-4439 GCF_000208525.1 Escherichia sp. TW14182 | reverse complement strand
GTCGGATAAGGCGTTTACGCCGCATCCGACATGTTTCAGGCCAACAGCGCCAGCCCGCCGACAATCACACCAGACACCGCCACCATCGCCCCGGTCAGCCATAAGGCTTTCGCCGGAAACGCTTTACGCAACATAATCAGTGACGGCAAACTCACCGCCGGGAGCGTCATCAACAATGCCAGCGCCGGAGCGGTTCCCATACCTGCCAGCATCATCGTTTGCACAATCGGAATTTCTGCCGCCGTGGGAATGACAAACAAGCATCCTGCTACCGCCATCGCCACTACCCACATCAGGCTGTTATCAATAGCGCCATCGGCATGGGGGAATAACCAGACGCGAGCGGCACCCAACGCCAGTACTGCAAGGATATAAACCGGGATCGTACTCCAGAACAGCGTCCACAGCGCCCTGCCCCAGCGGCTAAAAAATCCGCCCTGCGCTTCCGGCATGTCAATTTCGACCGGTGCCTGCGTTTGCGGTGTCTCACGCACCCATTTTTGCACCAGTGTCGCAATCAACAACACCATCACCAGCCCCGCAACCAGACGAATCGCCGCAAAGCCCCAGCCGAGAACAAACCCCATAAACACCAGCGTCGCCGGGTTTAACAACGGATTCCCCATCCAGAATGCCAGCGCACCGCCCATCGACACTTGCTGGCGACGCATCCCCGCCGCGACCGGTGCCGCACAGCAGGTACACATCATACCTGGTAGCGAAAACAGCGTTCCCAGCAAAGTTCCGCGAAAGCGGGATTGCCCCAGCGTGCGCAGCAGCCAGTCACGTGGAATCAGCACCTGAATCAACGACCCAAGCATCACCCCCAGCACCGCCGCTTTCCATACCGCGAGGAAATAGATCATCGCGTAATCCCACGCTGCCTGCCACGGATTGGCATCCGCCTGCGCGAGTATTGATTTACCGATACTGTGGGTTTCGGCGGCGGTAAACGCTTTGCCGTAGTAGGGTTGCCATTTCACATACCAAAGTCCGGCAATGACAACGAGAAAGAAAAGCGCGGGTTTCCACCACTGAATGGGCGTTGCCGCCTGAGATGAAGACTGACCAGTCATAGCATTCCCCAGGAATAAGTTATGATAATTGAGCGCGTGAATATTACGCTCACTATCAATCCTTGGGAATAATTATTCAGCTCTTTTGCGTAGTTCTGAAGAGCTTAAAATAGTCACCCCTTCATGTTCAGGCCGCATGGCTTCTGCCAGCATGACCCGCGCCACATCCCGTGCATCAATGGATTTCCAGTTGCCAGGCAGCAAACGAAACAGCGGCGCAAAAAGCGTTTCGTTCATCCGCTGTTTGCTACGATCGCCCAGCAACATCGACGGACGCGCAATGGTCAGTTTCGGCCAGTTCTGGGCAATTAGCGCTTCTTCCATCTCCCCTTTGACGCGGTTATAGAAAAAGGGCGAATGCGCGTTTGCGCCCATGGCACTAACCACCAGCATATGCTGTGCACCCAGCCGCCGTCCGGTTAACGCGGTGTCCACGACCAGCGTGTAATCGGCATGAATAAACGCTTCTTTGCTACCCGCCTCCCGCCGCGTGGTGCCAAGACAACAAAACACAATATCTATCGGATCGGTGACCTGCGCCAGCGCGTCGGTCAGTTGTGGATCATGGGGATTAAACACGCCTGGCATATCGCCCAACGGGCGTCTCGTCGGCGCAGCAATGGCGTTTACTTTCGGTTCGTTAATCAACATCCGCAGCAGGTGACCGCCCACCAGCCCCGTTGCGCCTGTAATCAGTACCTGACTCATCTTCGCTCCTTTACAGAATTGTCCGCCTTGCACTCCCCGGTACATGCACCAGGCTTAATAGTCTACGTGGTAATTATCCCCGATTGTGGGAAATTCGCCTCATTCAATGCAACAACGCGGAGGAAGCATGAGTAAAAAGATTGCAGTTTTAATCACTGATGAATTTGAGGATTCAGAATTTACTTCACCCGCAGATGCATTTCGTAAAGCCGGACACGAAGTTGTCACCATTGAAAAGCAAGCGGGTAAAACGGTGAAAGGAAAAAAAGGGGAAGCCAGCGTGACTATCGATAAATCCATCGATGAAGTGACGCCAGCAGAGTTTGATGCCCTGCTGCTTCCTGGTGGTCATTCACCGGATTATCTGCGTGGTGATAATCGTTTTGTCACCTTCACGCGAGATTTTGTGAATAGCGGTAAACCGGTCTTCGCTATCTGCCACGGCCCGCAACTGCTGATTAGCGCCGATGTGATTCGCGGTCGTAAGCTGACCGCCGTTAAACCGATTATTATTGATGTTAAAAACGCAGGCGCGGAATTTTACGATCAGGAAGTGGTGGTCGATAAAGATCAGCTGGTTACCAGCCGGACGCCGGACGATCTGCCAGCGTTTAACCGCGAGGCGTTACGCCTGCTCGGTGCCTGAGTCACGTAACCAAATTATTTTTTTACCAAAGCCCAGCGTGTTGTCGGTGAATTTGATTTCATCGAGCCGGATTTCCCAAACCGGTGCCGACAGCATTCTGGCAACCGGAAAGCGGCGATTGTACGCCTGACGCGCAAGGTCGCTTTCCTCACCTTCCAGTTTGCGGATCTCACCTTTAAATTGCACGCCACGAATTAACGCTACTGTTTTCGGCTGACCGTTTACCGTTCCAGCAACAGCCGCCTGCGATCCGCTCATCTGCGCGTGACGCGTTTTTTCTTCCGTCAAAATGTAGAAGGCGACTTTCTGTGCATCAAAAAGATAAAAGGCATTGGCGCACCACAGTTCCCCTTCCTGCTGCACACACCAGGTGACAACATGTTGTTTTGCCAGCCAACGGCTGATGGCGGTGAGTGTTTCCATTGCTGTTCTCTTTTATACTGTTGGCCTGACCTTAACATGTGACACAAACGATGACACCCTGGTATCTCTATTTGATTCGTACCGCCGATAATAAGCTTTATACCGGGATTACCACGGATGTCGAACGTCGCTATCAGCAGCACCAGAGCGGTAAAGGGGCGAAAGCACTGCGTGGGAAAGGTGAACTGACGCTGGCGTTTTCCGCACCAGTTGGCGACCGTTCGCTGGCGCTACGGGCGGAATATCGCGTTAAGCAACTAACCAAACGGCAGAAAGAGCGTCTGGTAGCGGAAGGCGCAGGGTTTGCAGAGCTGTTAAGCAGTCTGCAAACCCCGGAGATTAAAAGCGATTGAAATGATCGTGGTATTCAACCAGACCAGTTACGCCATTCAGCGCGTCATCCGCTAAACGATGTACCTGGAAGGCGCTTTCAGTGCCCGGCCAGCGGCAACGCAGATCGTGATGTGCAGCCAGCTCAAAGCCGAAACGACTGTACAGCGCCGGATCGCCCAGCGTCACCACTGCGGCATAGCCGAACTCATTAAGCGAATCGAGTCCTTCATAAACCAGTTGGCGTGCCAGCCCCTGCCCACGGTATTTTTCATCAACCGCCAGCGGTGCCATGCCGACCCATTGCAGATCTTCGCCCTGCACATCTACCGGACTAAATGCCACATAGCCAATGACCTGACCTTCGTCATCTGTCGCCACCAGCCCCAGCGTCAGAAAGCCATCTTCACGCAGATCGTGAACCAGCTTCGCTTCCGCATCGCTTTCGAATGAACGACGCAGCAGGGCATCAATACCCGGCGCATCAATGGGAATTTCTACTCGAATTAGCATGGTTCACCTACCGATGTCTGTTTGGTTTCAGGCGTGGTTTTCATTCCCGCCTCAACAAAATCCGCCAGTTGCAGCAGCATCATGCGTAAGGCTTTCGGCATTTGCTCCAGTTCAATGGCGTCCATCAGGTTTTTCACATACAGCCCCAGCTCCGTATCGCCTTCAATCACCAGTCGACGCTGGAAGAAGAGCGTATCCGGATCCTGTTTACGCGCCGCAATCATCAGCAGATCGCTGGCGTCGGCACTAAAACTCACATCAGCTTGCGCGTTCTGGCTGACAACCAGTTTGCCATTCACCACCGAGGTAAACCATTGCAGGTCAATATCACGCACATGAATACTTAACCAGCGGCCTTCAAGAAACTCAAGCTCGCCGTCGTCCAGCGCCTGACGGAATTGCCAGCTTAAGACCTGCTCAAGAACCTGGCGTTTTAGCGCAAATGGCGTCAGTTTTACCGGTACACTCAACAGAGATGGCCCCAAATGCACAATACGGGAACGCAGTTTATCCAACACGAGTTTTACTCCCTGTTTCAACAATCGTCCTATTTTGCCATATCAGGAAAATAACATAGCGGTATAAATCAACAATTCCATATGAAATTGCTGCTACCACCAATACAACTTTAACTGCCTTAAATCAAAAATTGTCGCAGCAAGGTTAACTAAAATCCCAGTTCGTTAACATTTTTGCGCTTTGATAGCGCAACCTTCAGGAAATGTAATGAACACATCCCCCCC
>NZ_AEJZ01000304.1:0-2231 GCF_000208525.1 Escherichia sp. TW14182 | reverse complement strand
AAATGCCCAGCAGGTACTTGCCAGTAATCCTGACGGGCGCGCCCTTATTCAGCTTGAGATTCTTAGAAAACCTGGAGATAACTTCGATGCCCAGGTTGTGGGCCAGCAACAATTTTTGACGAGGTGATTATGTCGCTGGGGGTTGTGGGGAGTGTTTTTAAACTTGCGTTTCAGACATCTCCTATCCTTTTGCAAGGTGGAATTGCGGAAAAAATACCGGGTGGAATAATTCCTGTTGCTTTATTCACTGAGGGATTAAGTATTGTAAATGGCTTGCTGCATGGAAAGTTGAATGGAGCGACGGCTGCATTTACTCCTATGCCTGGAACAACACTAATTCAGCAGGATATTTGTAATCTGAATTTTTACAACCAGATTACAGCTGCAAATTCAGTAGTAAAGAAACCTAATCGTGTTGTTATGCAAATGGTTCGTCCGGTATCAACAGAAGATGGCGGATACATTACAAAAGGAATTACATTTGCAGCACTGAAAATTTTTCTGGAAATGCATAATGACAAAGGAGGAAGATATATTGTATTAACTCCTTCATATATTTATACAGACTGCCTGATGCGATCATTTATAGATGTATCAGGGCTTTCCGAACAAAATAAACAAGTTCAGCACACCTGGCAAATAGAGTTTGAGCAACCACTAATCACAACGTCATCGGTAACGCAAACACTCAACAATATTATGAGCAAGTTTGAAAAAGGAACACCGGGGAAAGCGACATGGAAAGCTAATGGCGATTTAATCCCTCCAATACCAAAATTTTAAAAGGGAATATATGCAAGAGAGAATTGTATTTACCCCCGGGATGGATGAACCATTCAGTTTCATGGCAACAGTTGGCGGAGTAAACATTCAGGCAACTCTGCCATATAATATTTATGCACAACGTTATTATTTGAAATTACAGAATGAAAATGGGGATATAATCAGTTTTGTTCCTGTGGTGCCATCACCTGATAATTTTGATATTAATCTGGCGTTACCTCTTGCTCCGGGAAAGATAGTTTATCGCGCCAGTTCTAACCAGTTCGAGATTTCCTGATGCGTTATTATAAACTTATTATTACCAAACCAGATACACAACAACCACCTGTGGACAAGAACAATAATAAAATTGGTCCGTTTGATAGCAGTAAAACACCAGGATGCGCTTTGCATATTGAGTTTGATGTTACTGTGGTTGGATATGATGTCACAACATCAGGAACAATGCTGGCGATCTACGGATTGCCAATGAGTATGCTAACTCAGGCAGTTAATCTGAAAGGATGTCTCGTAAGTTTGTATGCAGGTTTTACCGATGGTTTACCGTTAGCTAATAAGTCACAGCAGGGAGAAATTATTAATGGAGAAGTACTGGCAGCCTATGGGAACTGGATTGGAACTAATCAGTCGCTGAATCTTATTATTAATCCAACTCCAACGCGCACAATTGATGGGAAAATGATTTCTATTTGTGGTTACGGCAAGAAAGGAGAGACACTGGGGAACGTGCTTACTCGTGTGTTGTGTGACGCTTTTCCTGATAAAAAAATAGAATGCACTATAAGTGATAATCTTATCCTTTCAGAAGATGAACCAATAGTATATAAAAACATCACATCACTGGCAGCGGCGATTAGAAGTTGGTCATTAAATATCATTCGTGATGAACGTTACACCGGAGTCAGAATAACAGTTCAGTCAGGCACTATTCGTATATTTGATAACACAAAAAGCAGCTCACCAAAAAAAATAGAGGCATGGGAGCTACTTGGGCAACCTACGTGGTCGGCGCCTCTGGAAATGACCTTTAAGTGTCCGCTGCGTGGGGATATTTGCTGTGGTGATATTGTCAGTCTTCCAGAAAGAATGTTTTCTGGTACATCCTCCATTTTGATGTCTGCTATCACACAGTCATCGGCGCTCACTAATTCATTGGTAACATTTTCAGGGTTATTTCAGATTACGTCAGTCCGCCATATCGGTTCGTTTTTAACGGCAGATGGCGATGCATGGGTTACAGTGTTTACTGCGGCGGCAATAATTAACACTGATGCATTTAACTGATCGGAGGTGCGGGAATGTCTAATGCTCAAAAACATTCAATGACGCGACTTCTGTCAACATTGATTGATGAGCACACTCGCTCAAGAATGGATATGAAAGGCCGCGAGTTGCCCTGCCATGTTGTCGATGTCAGTGGGCAGATAGTGACAGTTCAGTTTGATATG
>NZ_AEJZ01000305.1:0-697 GCF_000208525.1 Escherichia sp. TW14182 | reverse complement strand
TTTGCGGGAAAACAAATCGAGTACAACAGCCAGATAAGCCCAGCGTTTTCCCGTCCAGATATAAGTCACATCACCGCACCAAGCCTGATTAGGCTCGGTAACAGCAAACTGGCGATCCAGATAATTAGGGATCTCAATGTGTTCCTTAGACGCCTTCTTATAACGATGGCCAGGTTGCTGACAGCTGATAATATTGAGCGCTTTCATCAGCTTTGTTGCCCGCCAGCGGCTCAGTTTTATACCTTTGGTGGTGACCATTGCGGCAATGCTTCGCGCTCCTGCTGAACCGTTACTTTCGTGATAAACTTCACGCACAAGGCTCAGTAATGCCACTTTCGTGGCGTCAGGCTTCTTGGGCTGCCGCCAGTATTTATAACTGCTGCGATGAACCCCAAACACGTTGCACACAACGGCAACAGGAAACCGCGCCCTGAGTTTCTCAACTAATGAGAATTGTTCAGGGAGTCTGACATCAAGAGCGCGGTAGCCTTTTTTAATATATCCCTTTCCATTTCAACGCGTTGAAGTCTTTTCTTCAACTCACGTATTTCAATCTGCTCAGGTGTCATGGGTGAAGCTATGGGTGATTTTCCCGCTCGCTCTTCTTTCAGTTGTCGAACCCATTTATCCATCGTGGATTTGCCGACATTCATCGCAGTGGCAGCGGCGGCAACGGTGTAATGCTGATCGAGTACAA
>NZ_AEJZ01000306.1:0-6364 GCF_000208525.1 Escherichia sp. TW14182 | reverse complement strand
GTGGATCACTTTTCATCCGTCGTTGACAGTTACAGACGGAGCGCTTACTAAATTCAAGGGTACTCGCTGAATGATGCCAAGTCGGTAAAGTTCTCTGTCTGTCATAGTCACCAACATAAGATTGCGGTCCTGTGCTGAGCAAAATGAAAGCTGAATTGTGGTGAGACGACAATAACGCTTTGTGCTGACAACATTTGTCAAAGCTCAGTGAAAATGTCTAATCACTGGCTCATTAGAAATGTCCATATGTTGAAAAGGCCGCTGCGAAAATCCCTCCCGCAGCGGCCTCTTTAGCATAACGTCATTATGCGAACCAATTATGGTTTGAGTTTATACTTCTGACCATTAATGATTTTTTTGATTAACTCGAATGCAGCGGGGGAATATTTATGAACACCTTCCTTCCCCGTTTTCACTAGCACATGATAGTTATTATCTGAGGATTTAATATTAAAACCAGTTTCCTTGTGTATTCTTTCTAATACTTTATGGACGTAATGCCAAGATCCCATATCAAGTAATTTTGCAAGTTCAGATATGGTGTAGGGATAGCTTGCGTTAAGTGCTTGCCCATTATTTAACTCTGCAATTCCATAAAGTTTCGCTAACACGTTATCTTGCTCAGCAATGTTCTTAAGCATTTCAAAATCATATGGAAGCTCTTGTTTTACAAGAGATTGAGAGGCAAATGTATAGGTTCTGGCTAATAGCGCCCTGACTAATTTTGGGTTAACACTGATTTCTGGCGTATTTGACGATAGGGCATCATAAATCCAACCGAAATCATTGGCATAGATCACTTTGATTCGGATGCTTTTATTTTCACCAACACCAATCAAAATCTCTTTCTGGTGTGAACCTGTACCTTCACATTCTGGACTAAAGGAAACCAAATAAATATTCGGAATCAAAGCGTTATTCGGCGCAATTATCTCATCAATATCAGACAGGATGGCTTTAATATTCTCATCATTAATACTATAGCCAATGAAGAACAACGGGTGCTCGACGAAATATGTTAAAAGTTTTGCACTGATATACTTTTTACGCTTATAAAACTCAACATAATCTTCATTTGTTATAATGATGCTTTCTGGTTCTTTACTACTGCCGTGAATCTTCATGATTTCACCGTATGTAGTATAGTTAACAGTCACAACATTATGGCCAACTATCGGTTGGTAGTTATCAAATATCTTTTCAAGCAGATCGTCATAGTTTGTTGTAATAATGGCATGGGGCCTTACTTTTTTTAACTTTTCAATTTCTTCAGTGTACTCCATTGCTGAAAAATCAACCGAGTCTGAAAGGTTATTCAACAATGTTGCAATCTCATGCTTGATATATATATCTTTAGAGCTTTTTCCATTGAAATACTGTTCAGGATAACGAGATGTCCCCACATCCCAAGCCCACTCAGCGTATGACTCAGAAAAATCACTTGCTATCAATGGTTTATTGTCATTTCTTGTTTGACTGTAGTAACCATACGGGCGAGTGATTAATGGGCAAGTTTCAGCGAGATACTTTAACAGGTTTTCCCAATCAGGAGCTTTCAAGTAGCGTTGAGATACCCCTGCACCCATAAAGAGAATTGGCTGTACCTGTAAACCTTCAAGACATGATTTGATATCTTCAATTATTTCTGTCTGATATTCAGAGAAGTCCATACTTTAGCCTTTAGGATGTGAGATGCTGGAGTAGTAAATCGCCGCGGAGCGGTTCGGGGGTCTGTGACACCCGAATTTTACCTCGGTTTCCTTTGTATATAATATCATTGAAGTTATTTGCATTTCTCAGAAATCTTCTCTGGCTTTGATTGCAATAGCCGAAAGATAGCGCACACATCTCCGTTGGTCAGTGAGTACGAGGTTTCCGCCAAGTTCACCTTTTACCAAAGATGGCCTCAGAGCTTCCCTGAAGCTTTATCATGGCTTCTAGTAGGTCATCTTGGTTCAGTGAGCGCTGGGATTTGTTGATACTAGGGGCGTACCGTCTGCGGGAAGGCTCATCACCAGAACAAGGTAACGATTGTGAGCGATTATTGTCCCGTTTTCTCTGGATCTGACGGGCAACATCCAACACATGGCCAAGTCTCTTGTTATCCACAATGGCGACGGGATCAACCTCAGAAAGCCGGTCATAGGTGGAGTAGGGCAGCAGCACGCCATTTAGTCGCAGCTCCTTATGTCCGTCAGGGTAATGCCAGACATCAATATACTTGCCGATGGCTCTTCGACTGTACTCGTTGTCCTCAATCAGATAGAGCATTTTATCGTATTGTACAGTCAGATTTTTTGATACCCGGCGAGGCTCTCGCCAGGTAAATTCTGCATCAAGGTCATCGTCTAATGCCAGCGGCCGGTGTGCGTTAAAATCATGCAAGGGTTCTTTGGCAAAGCGCCGGTTATAATCCGCCATGTATTCTTCTGCAAATGCGTTGGCCGCTTCTATCGTACAGATCCCCTTAAGCCTGAGCTCCTTAACCAGTCGGTCCTGAAGTGTCAAATGAGCACGTTCAACGCGGCCTTTTGCCTGGCTGGTTTCAGCACATAAAGGAGTAATATTAAGGCAGCGCATGGCCCTGGCAAACTGGGTTTCGCCGGGACCGGTGGTGGCGTGCTTATTATTGACTCTGAATACGCTGGCTTTATCGCTGTAGAGGATCATCGGTTTACCGTATTTCTCGATATAGCCACGTGTAGCTTCAAAATAGGCAAATGTGGACTCAGATTTCACAAACAGCAGGTGCATCAGGCGACTGGTGGCATCGTCAACATATAGCCTGGACATTCCTGATGATGAGCCACAAATAGACATTAGCATTGAGCCTCTACAACATTAGTGCGCATAATGTAGTACGCGTTATGTTGAAAAGGCCGCTGCTAGACTTTCATCCGGCAGCGGCCTTTTTACACATAACGCCATTGTGCGCATCAATTTATTCTGTTGTTATTGTAGAACTTTCGCACACGTACAGTGGGTCGATTTGATAGATTAGAGGGATGTACTCACATTCTCTTTTGTTGTTGCTTAGGCTGATTGAAACAACCATTGCATTATGTTCTTTGTTGAAAATAAAAGCATCTCTCAGATTGCTTGTCCATTCTGCGTCAATCGTTTTTCTGTCCCATTGTGTTGAGATTTCTTTTAGAAACATCCCATCTTTTTTTCTTCTTACCGTCCAAGCCTCTGCTTTTGTGCATAAAATATCTTGAAATTCATCTTCTGTTATTGAGCCTTGAATTTCGAGTTCTCGGTACTCGATTTCCTTTCTAATCTCTTCGGAAATTTCTTTTATATCAATAACTTTTCTTTCTTTTGCAATGTGGATTTTGTCTCGGTTCTCCATCTCATTTTCTCTCCAGAAGAGCATAGTTTTTCCGCCTTCATAGGTGATCTTTAGGTTGAACGTTGTGCCGCGAAGCGGTTCGGGGTTCTGTGACACCCGAACTTTACCGTGGTTTCCCACGGTAATTACCTTTTTGTTGCTTTGATGTCTCTTACGGCTTCCTTCATGTAGTTGTCAAGTGTGTAGAAAGCTAGATCCGTCCATTTGTATGGTTTTCCTGTTGCGTAGCTTATTTCAATTGCGGCTTTTTCAAGGGCTAGTTTTTTCTCTTCTGGAACCCTTAAAGATGCATATTTTTTACCATTCATAGCCTTGTCTCGATTTGTGTACCTGTGGTTTGTGCATGATAGTGCATTTGTATCTCATGTATGTCTATGCACTTGTGTACATGTGCACTTAGTCGTATGATGTGTACATGTTTCATTGTGTATTTGCGCACTATGTTTTTTGATTGGTTGAGTATTGAGCAAGATTTTGGTTATCAGCTTCCCATCTTGGGGGACGTTGCGTATCAACGTGTTCATCTCCAGAGTGGTGAGGCTAGTTCTTTGTCTCAGCCGGTTTTTCAGCACAAAGGCTCATTTTGTGATGTCGTTAGTATTTCAATACGTGGATCTCTTCTTCGTATGACTGGCAATCCTTCTCGTTGGGGAAGGATTGATAATTTGTTTGGCTTAACAAGCGTAGATGCTTGTGTTTGTGTTTTTAACTCAATCCTTTCGGATTTGGGTTTACCATTATTTACTAAATGCACTAGAATTTTTCCCTCTCAAACTAAAGAGAATGAGCGTGTTCATTTGATATCTGATGGCGCGATAGTAAAAGAACTTCATATTACTACTAACAAATCTGTTGGTAAGGGAAATGAAGATGATTATATATCTGCATTATCTACTCAGCCTTACCGTAATAGTTTGCCTCGTTTGCATTCTAATGGTAAATCTGTTGATTGGCTTTCTAAGAAAGGTAATGTAAACCTTATCTATCCGTGTGTTTATAATAAAGCTTCTGAATTAGAGCTTCATAGCCTCTCCAAAATTAAAAACAAGTTTGGTAGTGATTCTTCCGAATACAAGTATTTATTGAATGTTATTGATTATTGTCGTGAATCTGGCATTGTGCGTTTTGAACAAAAATTAAAGTCTAGATTTTTACAACGTAAAGGTTTGTGTTATTGGGGGCTTTCTGATTATTCGTCTTTAAAGCTTTTACAGGATGAATTTGTAGAAATTGATAAAAAGATTTCGGTGACATCTATGGATTTCGAAACCATTAGTGAACATTTAATCTCTCAGGGTGTTGTTGACTCTTTGCGTTCTGCTAACACAACAGCAATGTACGCTATTCAATGGATGCATGGTCATTCTTTTGATTTAAATAAAAAACAGGTTCAGACTCACCGCGCTCGTTTGCGTAAAATTGGTATTGATATAGCTCAGAAATGTAATATTTCTAAGTTTAGTCCTGTTGTTGTAAAACACACCAGAGAAATAACTGTTTCGGATTGTGTTATTCCTTCCTGGTATATAAAGTCATCTCATTTACGTGTAGCTTAACATTAGGTGTATTATGATTAAGATTGAAATTAAACCTTCGCAAGCTGTTGCAGATACTCGTAGTGGTGTTTCTAAGAGCACTGGTAAACCATATACTATATCTGAGCAGTCTGGTTATATTTTTCTTGGTGGGGATTATCCTCAGTTATTTAAAATACCTCTCGAACAAGGCCAGGCTCCATATGCGGCTGGTTTATATGAGTTGCATCCATCCAGTATTTTTGTTGGCGATTTTCAAAAATTACGTGTTGGTAGAATTATTTTAACTCCTATTGAAGAGAAGTGATTTGTTATGGAATCTCGTGAAAATGTTATTCTTGGCTCGATTTGTGATGCTAAATCAGGTGGTGATTGCAAAGAAATTAAACTTACTTTTTCTGAGATTCCATACCCGCAACATTCTGCTGATGTTGATTACTCCTCTTTGGCGAACAGTTGGGGTGTTGCGTTTTCATCTGTAGTATTTCTTTATCTATTTAGTTTATCCATTGCTCAAGTCATTAGACTTGTAAAAAATGCTTAGGGAGATTTTATGAAATCTAAATTATTGTTACCTGTTTTGCTTCTTTCTTCTTCTGCTGTTTTTGCTGAGTCCCCGTCGTCTTCTACTTCAGTTGATTTGAGCCAGTTAACTAACAGCGTTAATTTTCAAGGGGTTATTACTGCTATTATGGCTGTAGCAGCTTCTCTTGTTGCTTTATATGCTGCTTATGCTGGGGTTCGCTGGGTTTTACGTATGGTCAAATCGTCTTGATTTTATGGGAAGGGAGGGTGAAAGCCCTCCTTATATTATGATTAGTTTATATGATCTCTGGAGTATTGTTGCATTTTTATGGGGATTGCTATGCGCTTGGGCTGTAATTCAAGGTTTTCGGGGGTAACAGTAATTTTTTTATATTTGTTTATTACCCTTTATCCATTTTATTCATATGCTTTTTTACCTTTGCTTGCTGCCCGTTCTGTTCTGTCTACTGTTGTTAGTCGAGTTGTTGTTAATCGTGCTATGCAAAGTGCTGCTAACGATGCAGTATATTTGACTCTTGTAAATAATACCCGTCGCTCTGTAACTTCATCTATTATGAAAAAGGCGTCTTCTATATCGTCCAGCTCTTTTTATAGAGGGGCAGGAGGTGCTCTTACTTGGGCTGGCGTTGGTTATACTTCAGGAACTATTAGTGCAAATTATTTTTCTGGAGATGATTATGTTGTTGCTACTTCTGGAAAACCTGATGGTAATGGAAAATATATTGTTACTGTAAATGGTATCGATTATGTAGCTGATTTTCTTCCTTCTGAAAGCTCGCCATTTATAGCTCTTGTTGGTAGTGATGTGTCTCAGGGGGCGACTATTGTTGAACAGAATAAAGTAACTTCTGAAATGGGGCCTTATTTTTATTATATAACTTCATCAAAAATAGCTTATGGTAGTTCTTCTTCTGTTGCTCAGGCTGTTCTT
>NZ_AEJZ01000307.1:0-697 GCF_000208525.1 Escherichia sp. TW14182 | reverse complement strand
TTTTTTGCGCTTTTTCCATATATGAATAATTATTCCTCACTATCAAAGAAAAACAATGGTATCACTATGGAATGGATTAACTGCATTATAGATAGCTCATTTCGTTTTGAACCATAATCTACATGGTGTACAAAATTTGTTACATACACACATCCCTCTTTCAAACACAGACCCTTTTCGAAGGAGGGAGTCTTGAATTCTGACAGAGAATATTCCATGAACGAACGATATACTATCCCTTCTAAATTATCCGGATTCTCGAACTTACCATTATATATGGTGGTTGCCATCTGGGGAAAAAGAAACAAGCAACTTCTGACAACAAAAGATGTAGCCCGGGCGTTTTCCCTTACTCAACAACAAGCCACTGATGTGATAAATTATATTTACAGAGAAGGAAAAAAATATATAAAAAGTGAAAAGACAACCATTTTTTGCATTATCAATGGAGTAAAGACTAAAGTACGGGCACTAAAAATATTAGATGTTGTAATAATACCTTTGCCAACAGAATCAAACAGACTGAAACAGCAGAGAATATCAGAACAGAAATCGCGCTCCTCAGTAAAAAGAAATTCTCCAGAAAAAAAAGATGAGCTCAGAGTTATTCGTCAATGGATGTGTCACCGTCGGACAGGAGAAACTTACAGCAAAATGAAAAATACTGTTTGAATTGAGAGGAGAGAATCACAGTCAT
>NZ_AEJZ01000308.1:0-1775 GCF_000208525.1 Escherichia sp. TW14182 | reverse complement strand
AGCGGGTGCAACAGTATGAGGCACGATGGATATTGTGGGCAAAGCGCCAGTTGAAAGCGGCTTTGTCATTATAATGGGTGGAATAATTTTATGGCTCTAAACAAACGACTACTTCTGTTCTTTATCCTTTCGAACGCCTCCATTCCAGTCCTAGCGGAAAGGGTACGGATCGACGATGTGGATCACACGCTGATCTCACCAACAAATGCATCGGCGAATATTAACGTGTCGCCTCCCCTCTCAAATTACGGTAAACCCTCTATCGTATCGCGATTAGAATCCGTAACGATCCCTAGTAGGTATCAGCAGATACTCGCCGTTCATGCGATGGACAACCAGCAGGGTACAAAAATCCGAGCACAATTTGATTGCTCAATCAACGCGGGGGGAATCGTGGGTTATACGAAGATACGATGGAAGGGGGCGGACCAATCTGGGACCTCTGGTGCAAATGCGTGGACGGAATGGGTTGATGTTACGACTTCCGGGCCCCGTGAATTTCTCCTGCTGTTAGAAACTCCAGCGACCGCGATAAACCCTGGAAGGGGTGACGCGGAGTGCTTCTTCCGTATTGACAGCACAAAATGGGGGTGGTCGGACATTTACAAACTAACGGTAACGGCAGAAACTCGACCCGCAGCCGTCTCTGTCAGCCCGACGAATATCTCTGTTCAGGCCACTGGTGGGGGGGATTGGTTGACAGAAAACATAACACTAACATGGGAAGAGTTCGGGTACTCCCACATAAAAATATCTTCGCGCGACGATATGAGTGTAGAATTTACCTCAGGACGGCCACAAGGAGATGGTAAGTTCCAACTGGGACCCGCGAATACCCTCTCAGTACATGGGGTCCATCGAGGTAGTGCAGGGAACGTAGGGTATCTTGCGCATAAGAAGTGGGTGACCATGAGATTCAGCGGTACAACCAGACAGCCCAAAACCTACATCGTAAACTTCACGCATTACGTTACATAATCGGGACTTCGAGCCTGCATGTGATTCATGTGTAAATGCCCTTTTCTCAGAAGTGACCGTCCAGGCGGTCACCGAACTCGATAATAAAGCGGCTCATTGCCATACGCCAGTCCCGCAGTGGCATCGTCCATTTCTGTGAAGCCGCCTGGATTGCCAGCCACACGACCTTTTTCACTGAGTCATCCGTCGGGAACACCTTGCGTTTTTTGATGGCATGCCGGATTACGCTGTTCAGCGACTCGATGGCGTTGGTTGTGTAGATGACTTTGCGGATATCTGCCGGGTAAGCGAAGAACGTCGCCAGGTTGGTCCAGTTTGCCTGCCAGCTCCGGCTTATCTGCGGGTAGCGACTGTCCCAGGCGCTGGCGAACGCTTCCAGCGTCTGCTGGCCTGCTTCTTCTGTGGGGGCCTGGTAGATGGCTTTCAGGTCGCGGGTGACGGCTTTGTAGTCCTTCCAGGAAACGAACCGCAGGCTGTTGCGCACCATATGCACGATGCACAGCTGGATGCGGGCTTCCGGATACACCGTGTTGATAGCGTCCGGGAAGCCTTTCAGCCCGTCGACACAGGCTATGAGAATATCGTTCAGGCCGCGGTTTTTTAGTTCAGTCAGCACATTGAGCCAGAACTTCGCTCCCTCGTTTTCGGCCAGCCACATACCCAGTAACTCTTTCTGGCCTTCGATATTGATACCCAGTGCGAGGAATACGGATTTATTGATTACGCGACTGTCCTGCCGAACTTTCAGGACGATACAGTCAAGATAAACAGTATCGTTCCGGCGAACTCATATTGAC
>NZ_AEJZ01000309.1:0-2048 GCF_000208525.1 Escherichia sp. TW14182 | reverse complement strand
AACGGCAACAACATCAATTGTTCAAGACTGCCGTCCTGCAAATCGTCACGGAACAGTCGCTCGAGTGCCAGCAAGGATGAAAGCAGCGCGGCAACCCAGATAATGCCCGGTGCAATACGCGCCAGCAGTTGCGGCTCCGGACCGATACTGAGCGGAAAAAGGGTAATGACAATCAGGAAGAACCACAGCGGGTTGGCGATTTCGGCGCTATGGCGAAACGCTACGCGCAGCTCAAGACGGAAAATGCGCCAGAACATCATGCGGCCCCCGTTTGCGTCAGTGAAATGCGGCGAATTTTACTTTCAGCAACGTTGAGCGGCTGGTGGGTAGTCAGAATCACAATCCCCCCCTGCTCCGTATGCTGCGCCATACGCTGGGTCAGACGATCGACGCCGTTAACATCAATCGCGGTAAAAGGCTCGTCGAGGATCCATAACGTGGCACGGGTCAGCCACAGACGCGCTAAAGCGACGCGGCGTTGTTGCCCGGCAGAAAGTTGATTTACAGGAATATCTTCGAATCCGGCAAGCCCAGCCTGCGCCAGGGCTTCCAGACATTGTGCGGTATCGCCATCGCGATGATAAAAGTGCAGATTTTCTAACGCCGTCAGCCGGGTTTTGATCCCCGGCTGATGGCCTATCCATAACAGGTTTTGATGGTAGCTGTCGCGTACCTGATGCAAGGGCTGCCCTTGCCAGAGAACCTCGCCTGCGTCAGGGCGAGACAACCCCGTCAGCAAACGGAGAAGCGTTGTCTTCCCCGCGCCGTTGCTGCCGGTGATTTGTACCCACTCTCCTGCGTTCAGCGTAAATGACAAACCACTAAATAAGGTTCGTTCATCCCGCTCGCAAAGTAATTCTCTGGCTTCAAGCATACCCAAGCAATAACCCTGTTAAAAACCTGTCTCGACTTCGCGCATATCGGGCAGCTTGTGCGCTATCCCTTTATGGCAATCAATACAGGTTTGCCCATCTTTCACCGCCTGGTCGTGCATCTTAGCGGCAACAGATTTCTGGGCGGTTGTATCCATATACTCGAAGTTGTGACAGTTACGGCACTCCTGCGAGTTATTGTCCTTCATGCGCCGCCACTCATTCTGTGCCATCGTCAGGCGATGAGCTTCAAATTTCTGCGGCGTGTCAATAACGCCAAAAATTTTACCATACAGCTCTTTACTTGCTTTGAGCTTGCGTATCATCTTCGGCACAAACTCGTGCGGAACGTGACAATCCGGGCAGGTCGCACGCACGCCGCTACGGTTGTTGTAGTGCACGGAATCCATGTATTCCTGATACACCGTGTTACGCATTTCGTGGCAGCTAATGCAGAACTCTTCGGTGTTGGCTTTTTCCATACCGGTGTTAAAGCCGCCCCAGAAGACGATGCCGCCGACAAAACCGATCAACAGCAGCGTCCCCAGCGCCAGACGGCTGGGGGTACGCCACCATTTCCACAGGCGCTTAATCAGACCAGGCTTACGGTCAGAATTTCCCATAATAACCTCTTATTTCCCGTAACCTTTTGATGGGGTAAAGGTATTCCCCACGATTGGCGCGGTATCGGCCTGCGGTACGTGACATTGCAGACAGAAATAACGACGCGGAGCCACTTCCGCGCCCACTTTGCCGTCGCTGTCCATAAAGTGAGTAGGACTGATACGCGGCGCGCCAGTGGTGCGATAGCTTTCGACACCGTGGCATTGTAAGCAGCGGTTGGTATTGGTCGTTACCTGATAACCTTCAACGCTATGCGGGATCATTGGCGGCTGATTCACATAGTTCAGCGGCATTCGTTCCTGCTCTTTTGGCATCCGAATGGCCCCTTCCTGCGTCCCGGATACTTCCGGCGACTGGCTAAAATCGACGCCATTAGCCGCCCAAACTGCGCCGCTTACCACCAGGGCCAGCATCGCCGTCCATTGACACAGCGCCTTCTTCAGGTCATGGCTTTTCATGATTTCGCTCCCGAACTCCATCGTGTAGTTATTGTAAATACATCCTCAGAACAGACATCCACGCAGCGACCGCACGTCATGCAATCGCGGCTGG
>NZ_AEJZ01000310.1:0-636 GCF_000208525.1 Escherichia sp. TW14182 | reverse complement strand
TTTTTTTGATTTGAGGATGTGCGTTAACATGGTTTGGTGTGTTAGTTGGTGGTGAATCTGGTTTTGAGTTATGCCCTAAAATCGATTTTAGGGTCACTAAAACGAAGTCACGAACTAGGTTTTGCGGATTCACACCACGGGGTAGTTAAAATTATCAACGGAAATTGATTTTCCAAGGCATCTGCAGAGTAAATTTTCAATTTACGGAGAAAAATGATGTTTTACTCAATGTCAAAACAAGAGAGAGAAATTGCTCTCCAGTTGGCTAAAGAAAAGAGAGAGCAACAAAAGCGAGAATGGACTGCGCTGGCAGAAGCGGGAAAAATACGCCAACATTTCGCTGACGCTAATCACTGGGCAAGGCTCCGTAGTCAATACGGGATTACATCTCCGAATAAATTAGCCCCCGCAGAAAGTGAGCATGGAATGAAAATTCTTAGACGAACGATCAGACTGACCGGAGGATTCGAGTGGTTCAATGAGTCTTTCGGTATGGACATCAAGCAGTTTGTCAGAATGAACCCTACGTGGCCTGCATACGCTATTCAGGGGGTAATCCTTGAAGAGTGGGATGATTATCAAAACAATCAGAATTGATTTTAAGGCCTCTAAAACACTCTCTAACGAGCTAAACGG
>NZ_AEJZ01000311.1:0-9016 GCF_000208525.1 Escherichia sp. TW14182 | reverse complement strand
TCCGTGTTTGAGCAGTCACTGCTGCGGTATATCGCTGCCGGGCTTGGTGTCTCGTATGAGCAGCTTTCCCGGAATTACGCCCAGATGAGCTACTCCACGGCACGGGCCAGCGCGAACGAGTCGTGGGCGCACTTTATGGGACGGCGAAAATTCGTCGCATCCCGTCAGGCGAGCCAGATGTTTCTGTGCTGGCTGGAAGAGGCCATCGTTCGCCGCGTGGTGACGTTACCTTCAAAAGCGCGCTTCAGCTTTCAGGAAGCCCGCAGTGCCTGGGGGAACTGCGACTGGATAGGCTCCGGTCGTATGGCCATCGATGGTCTGAAAGAAGTTCAGGAAGCGGTGATGCTGATAGAAGCCGGACTGAGCACCTACGAGAAAGAGTGCGCGAAACGCGGTGACGACTATCAGGAAATTTTTGCCCAGCAGGTCCGTGAAACGATGGAGCGCCGCGCGGCTGGTCTTAAACCGCCCGCCTGGGCGGCTGCGGCATTTGAATCCGGGCTGCGACAATCAACAGAGGAGGAGAAGAGTGACAGCAGAGCTGCGTAATCTCCCGCATATTGCCAGCATGGCCTTTAATGAGCCGCTGATGCTTGAACCCGCCTATTCGCGGGTTTTCTTTTGTGCGCTTGCAGGCCAGCTTGGGATCAGCCGCCTGACGGATGCGGTGTCCGGCGACAGCCTGACTGCCGGAGAGGCACCCGCGATGCTGGCGTTAGCCGGTGATGGTGACGGACCACGACAGGCCCGCAGTTATCAGGTCATGAACGGCATCGCCGTGCTGCCGGTGTCCGGTACGCTGGTCAGCCGGACGCGGGCGCTGCAGCCTTATTCGGGGATGACCGGTTACAACGGCATTATCGCCCGTCTGCAACAGGCTGCCAGTGACCCGATGGTGGACGGCATTCTGCTCGATATGGACACGCCCGGCGGAATGGTGGCAGGGGCATTTGACTGCGCTGACATCATCGCCCGTGTGCGTGACATAAAACCTGTATGGGCGCTGGCCAACGACATGAACTGCAGTGCAGGTCAGCTGCTTGCCAGCGCCGCCTCCCGGCGTCTGGTCACGCAGACCGCCCGGACAGGCTCCATCGGCGTCATGATGGCTCACAGTAATTACGGTGCTGCGCTGGAGAAACAGGGCGTGGAAATCACGCTGATTTACAGCGGCAGCCATAAGGTGGATGGCAACCCCTACAGCCATCTTCCGGATGACGTCCGGGAGACACTGCAGTCCCGGATGGACGCAACCCGCCAGATGTTTGCGCAGAAGGTGTCGGCATATACCGGCCTTTCCGTGCAGGCTGTGCTGGATACAGAGGCTGCAGTGTACAGCGGTCAGGAGGCCATTGATGCCGGACTGGCTGATGAACTTGTTAACAGCACCGATGCGATCACCGTCATGCGTGATGCACTGGATGCACGTAAATCCCGTCTCTCAGGAGGGCGAATGACCAAAGAGACTCAATCAACAACTGTTTCAGCCACTGCTTCGCAGGCTGACGTTACTGACGTGGTGCCAGCGACGGAGGGCGAAAACGCCAGCGCGGCGCAACCGGACGTGAACGCGCAGATCACCGCAGCGGTTGCGGCAGAAAACAGCCGCATTATGGGGATCCTCAACTGTGAGGAGGCTCACGGACGCGAAGAACAGGCGCGCGTTCTGGCAGAAACCCCCGGAATGACCGTGGACACGGCCCGCCGCATTCTGGCAGCTGCACCACAGAGTGCACAGGCGCGCAGTGACACTGCGCTGGATCGTCTGATGCAGGGGGCACCGGCACCACTGGCTGCAGGTAACCCGGCATCTGATGCCGTTAACGATTTGCTGAACACACCAGTGTAAGGGATGTTTATGACGAGCAAAGAAACCTTTACCCATTACCAGCCGCTGGGCAACAGTGACCCGGCACATACGGCAACCGCGCCCGGCGGATTGAGTGCGAAAGCGCCTGCAATGACCCCGCTGATGCCGGATACCTCCACCCGTAAGCTGGTTGCGTGGGATGGCACCACCGACGGTACTGCCGTTGGCATTCTGGCGGTTGATGCTGACCAGACCAGCACCACGCTGACGTTCTACAAGTCCGGCACGTTCCGTTATGAGGATGTGCTCTGGCCGGAGGCTGCCAGCGACGAGACGAAAAAACGGACCGCGTTTGCCGGAACGGCAATCAGCATCGTTTAACCTTACCCTTCATCACTAAAGGCCGCCTGTGCGGCTTTTTTTACGGGATTTTTTTATGTCGATGTACACAACCGCCCAGCTGCTGGCGGCAAATGAGCAGAAATTTAAGTTTGATCCGCTGTTTCTGCGTCTCTTTTTCCGTGAGAGCTATCCCTTCACCACGGAGAAAGTCTATCTCTCACAAATTCCGGGACTGGTAAACATGGCGCTGTACGTTTCGCCGATTGTTTCCGGTGAGGTTATCCGTTCCCGTGGCGGCTCCACCTCTGAATTTACGCCGGGATATGTCAAACCCAAGCATGAGGTGAATCCGCAGATGACCCTGCGTCGCCTGCCGGATGAAGATCCGCAGAATCTGGCGGACCCGGCTTACCGCCGCCGTCGCATCATCATGCAGAACATGCGAGACGAAGAGCTGGCCATTGCTCAGGTCGAAGAGATGCAGGCAGTTTCTGCTGTGCTTAAGGGCAAATACACCATGACCGGTGAAGCCTTCGATCCGGTTGAGGTGGATATGGGCCGCAGTGCGGCGAACAACATCACACAGTCCGGTGGTACGGAGTGGAGCAAGCGTGACAAGTCCACGTATGACCCGACCGACGATATCGAAGCCTATGCGCTGAACGCCAGCGGCGTGGTGAATATCATCGTGTTTGATCCGAAAGGCTGGGCGCTGTTCCGTTCCTTCAAAGCCGTCAAGGAGAAGCTGGATACCCGTCGCGGCTCTCATTCCGAGCTGGAGACAGCGGTAAAAGACCTGGGCGAAGCGGTGTCCTATAAGGGGATGTATGGCGATACGGCGATCGTCGTGTATTCCGGACAGTACGTGGAAAACGACGTCAAAAAGAACTTCCTGCCGGACAACACGATGGTGCTGGGGAACACTCAGGCACGCGGTCTGCGCACCTATGGCTGCATTCAGGATGCGGACGCACAGCGCGAAGGTATTAACGCCTCTGCCCGCTACCCGAAAAACTGGGTGACCACCGGCGATCCGGCGCGTGAGTTCACCATGATTCAGTCAGCACCGCTGATGCTGCTGGCTGATCCTGATGCGTTCGTGTCCGTACAACTGGCGTAATCATGGCCCTTCGGGGCCATTTTCTCTCTGTGGAGGAGTCCATGACGAAAGATGAACTGATTGCCCGTCTTCAGGTGCTGGGTGAGCAACTGAACCGTGATGTCAGCCTGACGGGGACGAAAGAAGAACTGGTGCTCCGTGTGGCAGAGCTGGAAGAGGAGCTTGATGACACGGATGACGCTGCCGGTCAGGACACATCTGTCAGCCCGGAAAATGCGCTGACCGGACATGAAAATGAGGTGGTATCAGCGCAGCCGGATACCGTGATTGATACGGCTGCTCTGGTCACGGTCGTGGCACTGGTGACGCTGCATACTGATGCACTTCACGCCACGCGGGATGAGCCTGTGGCATTTGTGCTGCCGGGAACGGCGTTTCGTGTCTCTGCCGGTGTGGCAGCCGAAATGACAGAACATGGCCTGGCCAGAATGCAATAACGGGAGGCGCTGTGGCTGATTCCGATAACCTGTTCGATGCTGCCATTGCCCGCGCCGATGAAACGATACGCGGGTACATGGGAACGTCAGCCACCATGACATCCGGTGAGCTGTCCGGTGCTGTGATACGTGGTGTTTTTGATGACCCTGAAAATATCAGCTATGCCGGACAGGGGGTGCGCGTTGAAGGCTCCAGCCCGTCCCTGTTTGTCCGGACTGATGATGTGCGGCAGCTGCGGCGTGGAGACACACTGACCATCGGCGAGGAAAACTTCTGGGTGGACCGGATTTCGCCGGATGATGGCGGAAGCTGTCATCTCTGGCTTGGGCGGGGCGTACCGCCTGCCGTTAACCGTCGCCGCTGAAGGGGGGATGTATGGCCATAAAAGGTCTTGAGCAGGCCGTTGAAAACCTCAGTCGTATCAGCAAAACGGCGGTGCCCGGTGCGTCAGCAATGGCCATTAACCGCGTTGCGTCATCCGCGATATCGCAGTCTGCGTCACAGGTTGCCCGTGAGACAAGGGTACGCCGGAAACTGGTAAAGGAAAGGGCCAGGCTGAAAAGGGCCACGGTCAAAAATCCGCAGGCCAGAATCAGGGTTAACCGGGGGGATTTGCCCGTAATAAAGCTGGGTAACGCGCGGATTGTCCTGTCCCGACGCAGGCGTCGTAAAAAGGGGCAGCGTTCAGCCCTGAAAGGTGGCGGCAGCGTGCTTGTGGTGGGAAACCGTCGTATTCCCGGCGCGTTTATTCAGCAACTGAAAAATGGCCGCTGGCATGTCATGCAGCGTGTGGCCGGGAAAAACCGTTACCCCATTGATGTGGTGAAAATCCCGATGGCGGTGCCGCTGACCACGGCGTTTAAACAAAATATTGAGCGGATACGGCGTGAACGTCTTCCGAAAGAGCTGGGCTATGCGCTGCAGCATCAACTGAGGATGGTAATAAAGCGATGAAACATACTGAACTCCGTGCAGCCGTACTGGATGCACTGGAGAAGCATGACACCGGGGCGACGTTTTTTGATGGTCGCCCCGCTGTTTTTGATGAGGCGGATTTTCCGGCAGTTGCCGTTTATCTCACCGGCGCTGAATACACGGGCGAAGAGCTGGACAGCGATACCTGGCAGGCGGAGCTGCATATCGAAGTTTTCCTGCCTGCTCAGGTGCCGGATTCAGAGCTGGATGCGTGGATGGAGTCCCGGATTTATCCGGTGATGAGTGATATCCCGGCACTGTCAGATTTGATCACCAGTATGGTGGCCAGCGGCTATGACTACCGGCGCGACGATGATGCGGGCCTGTGGAGTTCAGCCGATCTGACTTATGTCATTACCTATGAAATGTGAGGACGCTATGCCTGTACCAAATCCTGTAATGCCGGTGAAAGGTGCCGGGACCACCCTGTGGGTTTATAAGGGGAGTGGTGACCCTTATGCGAATCCGCTTTCAGACGTTGACTGGTCGCGTCTGGCAAAAGTTAAAGACCTGACGCCCGGCGAACTGACCGCTGAGTCCTATGACGACAGCTATCTCGATGATGAAGATGCAGACTGGACTGCGACCGGGCAGGGGCAGAAATCTGCCGGAGATACCAGCTTCACGCTGGCGTGGATGCCCGGAGAGCAGGGGCAGCAGGCGCTGCTGGCGTGGTTTAATGAAGGCGATACCCGTGCCTATAAAATCCGCTTCCCGAACGGCACGGTCGATGTGTTCCGTGGCTGGGTCAGCAGTATCGGTAAGGCGGTGACGGCGAAGGAAGTGATCACCCGCACGGTGAAAGTCACCAATGTGGGACGTCCGTCGATGGCAGAAGATCGCAGCACGGTAACAGCGGCAACCGGTATGACTGTGACGCCTGCCAGCACCTCGGTGGTGAAAGGGCGGAGCACCACGCTGACCGTGGCATTCCAGCCGGAAGGCGCAACCGACAAGAGCTTCCGTGCGGTGTCTGCGGATAAAACAAAAGCCACCGTGTCGGTCAGTGGTATGACCATCACCGTGAAAGGTGTTGCTGCAGGCAAGGTCAACATTCCGGTTGTATCCGGTAATGGTGAACTTGCTGTGGTTGCAGAAATCACCGTCACCGACAGTTAATCCGGAGAGTCAGCGATGTTCCTGAAAACCGAATCATTTGAATATAACGGTGTGAGCGTCACGCTTTCTGAACTGTCAGCCCTGCAGCGAATTGAGCATCTCGCCCTGCTGAAACGACAGGCAGAACAGGCGGGAGCCAGTCTCAATCGACAGGTGAGCGTGGAAGATCTCGTCAGAACCGGTGCTTTTCTGGTGGCGATGTCCCTGTGGCATAGCCATCCGCAGAAGACAAAGATGCCGTCCATGAATGAAGCCGTTAAACAAATTGAGCAGGAAGTGCTTACCACCTGGCCCACAGAGGCAATTTCTCATGCTGAAAACGTGGTGTACCGGCTGTCCGGTATGTATGAGTTTGTGGTGAATGATGCTCCTGAACAGACAGAGGACGCCGGGCCTGCAGAGCCTGTTTCTGCGGGAAAGTGTTCGATGGTGAGCTGAGTTTTGCCCTGAAACTGGCGCGAGAGATGGGGCGACCCGACTGGCGTGCCATGCTTGCCGGGATGTCATCCACGGAGTATGCCGACTGGCACCGCTTTTACAGTACCCATTATTTTCATGATGTTCTGCTGGATATGCACTTTTCCGGGCTGACGTACACCGTGCTCAGCCTGTTTTTCAGCGATCCGGATATGCATCCGCTGGATTTCAGTCTGCTGAACCGGCGTGAGGCTGACGAAGAGCCTGAAGATGATGTGCTGATGCAGAAAGCGGCAGGGCTTGCCGGAGGCGTCCGCTTTGGCCCGGACGGGAATGAAGTTATCCCCGCTTCCCCGGATGTGGCGGACATGACGGAGGATGACGTAATGCTGATGACAGTATCAGAAGGGATCGCAGGAGGAGTCCGGTATGGCTGAACCGGTAGGCGATCTGGTCGTTGATTTAAGTCTGGATGCGGCCAGATTTGACGAGCAGATGGCCAGAGTCAGGCGTCATTTTTCCGGTACGGAAACTGATGCGAAAAAAACAGCGGCAGTCGTTGAACAGTCGCTGAGCCGACAGGCGCTGGCTGCACAGAAAGCGGGGATTTCCGTCGGGCAGTATAAAGCCGCCATGCGTATGCTGCCTGCACAGTTCACCGACGTGGCCACGCAGCTTGCAGGCGGGCAAAGCCCGTGGCTGATCCTGCTGCAACAGGGGGGTCAGGTTAAGGACTCCTTCGGCGGGATGATCCCCATGTTCAGGGGGCTTGCCGGTGCGATCACCCTGCCGATGGTGGGGGCCACCTCGCTGGCGGTGGCGACCGGTGCGCTGGCGTATGCCTGGTATCAGGGCAACTCAACCCTGTCCGATTTCAACAAAACGCTGGTCCTTTCCGGCAATCAGGCGGGACTGACGGCAGATCGTATGCTGGTCCTGTCCAGAGCCGGGCAGGCGGCAGGGCTGACGTTTAACCAGACCAGCGAGTCACTGACGGCGCTGGTGAATGCCGGTGTGCGTGGTGGTGAGCAGTTTGAGGCGATCAGCCAGAGTGTGGCGCGTTTCTCCTCTGCATCCGGCGTGGAGGTGGACAAGGTCGCTGAAGCCTTCGGGAAGCTGACCACAGACCCGACGTCGGGACTGACAGCGATGGCACGTCAGTTCCATAACGTGACGGCGGAGCAGATTGCGTATGTTGCTCAGTTGCAGCGTTCCGGAGATGAAGCCGGGGCATTGCAGGCGGCGAACGAGGCCGCAACGAAAGGGTTTGATGACCAGACCCGCCGCCTGAAAGAGAACATGGGCACGCTGGAGACCTGGGCAGACAGGACAGCACGGGCATTCAAATCCATGTGGGATTCGGTGCTGGATATTGGTCGCCCGGACACTGCCCAGGGAATGCTGGAGAAAGCAGAAAAGGCTTTTGATGAGGCGGACAAAAAATGGCAGTGGTATCAGAGCCGGAGCCACCGGCGCGGTAAAACCTCAGCATTTCTTGCCAATCTCCGGGGAGCATGGGAGGACAGAGCGAATGCGCAACTTGGGCTTTCAGCCGCCACGTTGCAGGCCGATCTTGAAAAGGCCAGAGAGATGGCAGCAAAGGACTGGGCCGAGTCTGAGGCATCACGGCTGAAATATACCGAAGAGGCGCAGAAGGCTTACGAACGGCTGCAGACGCCGCTGGAGAAATATACCGCCCGTCAGGAAGAACTGAACAAGGCACTGAAAGACGGGAAAATCCTGCAGGCGGATTACAACACGCTGATGGCGGCGGCGAAAAAGGATTATGAAGCGACGCTGAAAAAGCCGAAACAGTCCGGCGTGAAGGTGTCTGCGGGCGATCGTCAGGAAGACAGTGCTCATGCTGCCCTGCTGATGCTTCAGACAGAACTCCGGACGCTGGAGAAGCATGCCGGAGCGAATGAGAAAATCAGCCAGCAGCGCCGGGATTTGTGGAAGGCAGAAAGTCAGTTCGCGGTACTGGAGGAGGCGGCGCAACGTCGTCAGTTGTCTGCACAGGAGAAATCCCTGCTGGCGCATAAAGATGAGACGCTGGAGTACAAACGCCAGCTGGCTGCACTTGGCGACAAGGTTACGTATCAGGAGCGCCTGAACGCGCTGGCGCAGCAGGCGGATAAATTCGCACAGCAGCAACGGGCAAAACGGGCCGCCATTGATGCGAAAAGCCGGGGGCTGACTGACCGGCAGGCAGAACGGGAAGCCACGGAACAGCGCCTGAAGGAACAGTATGGCGATAATCCGCTGGCGCTGAATAACGTCATGTCAGAGCAGAAAAAGACCTGGGCGGCTGAAGACCAGCTTCGCGGGAGCTGGATGGCAGGCCTGAAGTCCGGCTGGAGTGAGTGGGAAGAGAGCGCCACGGACAGTATGTCGCAGGTAAAAAGTGCAGCCACGCAGACCTTTGATGGTATTGCACAGAATATGGCGGCGATGCTGACCGGCAGTGAGCAGAACTGGCGCAGCTTCACCCGTTCCGTGCTGTCCATGATGACAGAAATTCTGCTTAAGCAGGCAATGGTGGGGATTGTCGGGAGTATCGGCAGCGCCATTGGCGGGGCTGTTGGTGGCGGCGCATCCGCGTCAGGCGGTACAGCCATTCAGGCCGCTGCGGCGAAATTCCATTTTGCAACCGGAGGATTTACGGGAACCGGCGGCAAATATGAGCCAGCGGGGATTGTTCACCGTGGTGAGTTTGTCTTCACGAAGGAGGCAACCAGCCGGATTGGCGTGGGGAATCTTTACCGGCTGATGCGCGGCTATGCCACCGGCGGGGG
>NZ_AEJZ01000312.1:0-3023 GCF_000208525.1 Escherichia sp. TW14182 | reverse complement strand
CTGATTAATGGTAGTTTGTACCCGACGATGGCGGTTATAGTTGTTACGGTATGAAAACGCGTCGTCCTCATCATACTCTTTATTATTTTGTGCTTCGCTAAAGGTATAGAAATTCTCTGTGGAATAACGGTAGCCAGCAAGCGTGATATTCGTTTCAGTGCTGGAGAAATTTTTCGAGTAAAGCAATCGGTAAGATTGTCCTTGTTGTGAACTGTCATCAACCGTCTGGCTATATGAACGAGTAATGTCTGCTGAAAGCGAGCCAAAGTGTTGTAAATCGATACCTGCGCCTAATGCGCCAGAACGATAATCACTGGCAAAAATTGTGCCACCATAGAGGGTAATGCCTGCAGGTAAACCGTAAATCAGCGTTGCCTGAGCAAAGCCGGGTTTATCATGGGAGTTATCAGATGAGCGATATTCTCCGCCAGATAAACTATAAGACATGGCTCCTTCTCGTCGCATGACAGGAATTGAAGCTGATGCCTGAATATATTTTTGTTCGCTACCATCAGATTCTTTCACCATGACTTCCATATCCCCACCAGAAGAAACAGGAGAGACATCATGTAATTCGAAAGGACCTGGGGATACCGTACTTTGGTAAATAATATAATTATTTTGTCGAATCGTCACTTGCGCATTGCTTTTGGCAACGCCGCGAATAACGGGGGCAAAACCTCTCATGCTGTAAGGAAGCATATTTTCATTACTTTCCAGTTTTACCCCACGAAACTGGAAACTATCGAAAACGGCTGAATCTGTCCAGGTATCGCCAAGAATGAGTTTGCTGGTTAACGCAGGGATATTTCGCCAGATATAGGTATCAATATTTTGCCAGGTGCCATCGTTGTAATTAATGTTATTTCTTAAACGCCAGGGACCAAGATTAATACCATTATTCAGATTAAGGTATGAACTATTATCTGAACGACCATCTTGCCAATTATGTGAGCCGCTAAAATAGTAATTTGTAAACAACGCAGGCAATCCATTATCCCATAAAACCGGATCAATATACCCGTTTGCGGCATTGTTCATCGCCAGTTGTGGAACTGACAGATACAGGCGCAGCGAACTCTGCTCAAAGCGCACTGATGAAAAGGGAATATAATTTTCTAAATTCGTCACGATATCGTCATCTGCCAGCGTGGCAAATGACGCGGAGGGGCTATTGGCAACCCCCATAGCGATATACTCTTTTTTGCTTAACACAGGTAAGAGTTTGTTCGCTTTATCATCAACGACAAAATCAATATCTTTACGTGTAATGCGTTGATTATTCATAAAAACATCGACCCGATATTTACCGGGCACCAGGCCATCATTTTTGTCAAAATTTTTAATGGCTTCCAGTTCGCTTTCTGAAGCCCCTGACTCTAAAAGTTTGTAATTAAACACCTCGCGGGCGTAACTGTTTTGTAACAGTGTCAATGGCACTATTGTTACAACAACATGCAAACAAAATAGATGTAAGGAGTTCATGTTATTATTACTTTCCTTGTACGAGATAATTCCTGTCGTTTTCCTGAACAATCTATTGCGCTTATAACCGGGTCTTTATGGTACTTGTCGTACCGCCGTAATCATTTATTGCTGACCATTCAACACTATTGTTTTCAGAAGAGGATGCGGTCAGAGTATATGTTTGCTCGCCAAATGGATTGAGCATCATTTTCACAACGCCGTTTCCTTTATACGATACGGGCTTACCATTCACTGCCAGAGTGCGGAAGGTGACAAAGTAAGGTGTTGGGTTTTTGGCGATTAGCCTGTTGCCTTGTATCCGGAAAGCGATTTTGCTATAGGCGGTATTGGCATCATCAGCAAGCCCCTGCGGACGATAAAAAACTTTGAGCTGGCTCTGAACGGCAAATTGCAGTTGATTCGGCACCTGTGAAGACTCTTCTGACATCCCAGGAATGGATTTTACATTTAGCCAAAAAATGGATTCACGATCCTCCGGTAATTTTTGCGTACCGGTATAGATTAAGCGGAAAAGCGTGTTTTTCTGAGCTTCCAGTTTAACTAACGGCGGAGTGAGTACAAATGGCGTTTTCTTATTTGCATCATTGGCAAAGTCACTCATCCAGGCCTGAACAAGGTATGAACGCTCTTTATCTTGATTCGTCACTTCTACAGGGATTTCCCGCGCCGTGGACGGGTAAATAATTCTTGTTCCCCGAATAACCACTCCCCCGTAAGCAATGTTGGCAAATAATACAATCAGTAATAAAGAGTATTTTTCATGCATTTTTACTTTAGTAATTAAGGGGTGTAGTAATTTCACCCCTTTGAAATATATCATTAATAGTAAGCGATACGATAATCCGCAGTCGCGTTACCCTGACCTTCAGTAATTGTATCTGCTGTTCTGACATAAACCGCTTTATAATTAAAGCTATGCTTGCCATCACCATTGGTTGGGCTAATGGATGAAAGTGTTACCGCAGAGCTTTCTGCATCGGTACGATCAGTAGCAAAATTAATCGGTGAAGAAGCACCTTCACGATAAATACGAATCCCTACGCCTGTTGCTTTATCTGCACCGGTGTCAATTGCCAGGGCTGTATTATCGGTGGCATCGGTGGTATTACCGCTAAATTCAAGGTTGATGCTACCTAATTGTGTCGTACAACCGGTAAGATTAATATTAAAATCTGTTGCAGAGTTTGCTGCTTCATTACCTACAGCAGCGCCAAAATCAGCAACGTCCACTGTCTGAAGCGTTACGGTCTGGTCATTCTGTCCCTTGCCTGTACCTTGCTCTAAGTCACAAGTTGATGCAGTAATTAGCCCATTGAAATGAACTTTACCGGCGGGAGTGTCCGCATAACTTAAAGCCGATATACCCATCAGGAGAACAGATAACGATGGAATGAGAATTTTTGCTTTCACTTAAGTTCCTTTTATATTGATGAATGGAATAATATTATATTTTTAATATATTAAACAGGCGGGATTATATACGCAAATAAATATTTATAAACATTTTTTTTGCGGGAATTATCAAAGTAATTCTA
>NZ_AEJZ01000313.1:0-1281 GCF_000208525.1 Escherichia sp. TW14182 | reverse complement strand
ACGCTACGTACTTCTCGGGGCGCTTACCAACGAATCGCTGATAGGTATCGTCGAGTATGTTTTTCGGGTTGAAGCTCACCCATATTTCAGAGAACGGCTTACGGATGGTTGGTATCAGAATATCCCATGATTCCTTCGTTACCGCTTCCGCTTCCTCCACCCAGCAGATATCAATACCTTCTAGCGATTTAATCTTCGTCGGGTTGTTTTTGATGCCGTAGAACATGAATTCAGCATTCGTTCCGAGATGACGAATCATTGAACGCTGAATTTCAAACTCAGCCGAATACCCTTCCCGCTCGATAGTGTCTTCAAGCAACCGGATTACCGAATCACTGATACTGTTTTGCAGCTCACGAGCGCAGAGAATACGCACAGGCTGCCGACGCGCCGCTTCAACAAGCAGTCTCGCGATAGCCCATGACTTACCGCTACCTCGACCGCCTTTGGCGACTTTGTAGCGATGCGCCTCAATGAACGGTTCAAAGATAGGATTAATCGAGGTCATTTTCCGAATAGAGTACTCATCGGTGATGTTTCAATCTGGATTGCGCCGCCGTCTTTGCCGACAAGCTCGTTAGTTACCTTGTCGCCATACTTACGGGGATTCATTCGGGCCAGCGCCCATTTGCGGGTATCAACGCGAAGTCTTGCCTTTGCCACCTCAGCAGCATCTGGAATCGCATTGTCAGCAATTTCGAATATCTCTTCGAAAATAGAATCAGCTCGTGCCTCAGTTGCCTTCGCGTACTTGTCGCGAAAATCCTCATGCTTTGCCAACCAGCGGAAAACAGTGGACTTATCCGGCATACCAGGACGCTTACATACTTTCAGCAAACTTTCGCCAGAAGAAAGCAACGAGCAGATATCGTCAGCCACCTCCGGCATATAATCAGAGGGGCGACCAGCTTTTGGTTCAGTCGCCATATTCATCTCACTTAGTTGTTATTTCAGGCTGAGGACTCTTTCGCGCCTTCAATCAATGACTGCTTCAGCAATTCGAGTGTACCAATCGCCTCGCATAAACTGATTTCACCATCGTAATCATGGATGACGCTTTCCAGCCGCTCGTATAGCTCTTGAGTAATTGGGAATTTCTTCTCCTTACCCAAATTGATTACGCGGCTCACATCATGCTCCGGTAGTGAACAGGTCTAACGCTTCCTTCGATTTACGCACCGCTTCAAATGTGCGGATCGTGATATCTGAATTAGCGCCGCCTGACTGGAAGTGAATTTTGAATAGCTCAAGCGGTAGTGACTCCAACTTACTGATAGTGTT
>NZ_AEJZ01000314.1:0-995 GCF_000208525.1 Escherichia sp. TW14182 | reverse complement strand
TTTTGATGTGCGCCGGGCGTGGCGCGGATACAAAAAAGGCCACGCAAATGCGTAGCCTGGTGATTCAGAGATTTTCGAACGATTCCTTTTTACGACTCCAGCCTTCTATCTTCGGCAGAGATGCTTTGCCAAATTTCACCTCATTCATCGACATTAAGATACTGTCTTTGATGAACTCGCATATCTCGTTAAATTTTGCGTACGTATCTACGTGCGAAAATGTTCTGGCCTGATAACCATCAACCGAAATCGTTATGTTATCACCATCAAGCAAAAGAATCTTTACACCGACTTTCACCCATTCCGACTGTCGCGGGTTGTCATCAATGACAGTACATAAATCAAATTCAACACCATCCTGAAGCTCAACCCACAAATCCTCTGGTTTCTTATCGTGTCCGCGCCACGATATATAAACATACGGGCGTTCTTTGCCGTTAATATCGCGCCACTGTGAAGCAGGCAATTCCAGGGAATCTTCATAAGCATTGACCAGCCTTTTGGCTGTATCCCGCAACCGCTGAATGTATTCCTGCTCAGCTTTCAGAATTTCGGCCCGTTTTGCCCTGATATCCACATAAGTGACCACTGTATCAATCCTCTTATGAACAAATAAACAAGCCATCATAATAACCGCCAGGGTATACATGAAAAAGACCCGCCATAGCGAGCCATGAAAAGACCAAAAAAAACCGCCTGGTGCGGCGGTTAAGGATGTATTTCCTGGGTTTGATTGATTTCAACGTTATCTGAGCGATGTTTACAACATCGGGATGATGCATCACCGGCCCCTGCCAGAGACATTGCAAATCTCTACCAATAATGCACCATTCCGGTGGCGTAAAAAATGGCACTGGACTGCAATTGGTATCACTCATTACAGAACGGGACGTGGATAAAGAGGCCAAAAACCATCCCCACATATATAATGTGTCAGTGCATAACACAATCTCGCCTTACTACTATGGAGCGGGTAGCGGGAATCGAACCCGCAT
>NZ_AEJZ01000315.1:0-2430 GCF_000208525.1 Escherichia sp. TW14182 | reverse complement strand
CCCCGCCAATAAAAACCGCGCCATCTATCGCCAGTGGGTAAAGGCGGGCTGGATACGCACAACACCGGGTGACTGCATTGATTATGACCGTATCCGTGATGACATCATGGCGGATGCAGAGAATTTCAATATCAGGCTGGTGGGCTTCGATACATGGAACGCCACGCACCTGAGGACGCAGCTACAGGGCGCAGGATTTGAGGTGGAGCCGTTCCCGCAAACATACCTTCGTTTCAGTCCGGCGGCGAAATCGTTCGAAGTTTTTGTTAACCGGAAGGTGATTGTGCATCGTGGTGATCCGGTGCTGGCCTGGTCAATGAGTAATGTTGTGATGCAGAGTGACGCGAACGCCAATATCAAGCCGAACAAGAAAAAATCATCCAACAAGATAGACCCGAGCGTTGCGGCGCTGATGGCGTTTGGCACATTCCAGGCAGAGCATGAAGAATTTGCATTTGATATGAGCGACAACCACAAAGAGCGGCTTGCGGCGTTTGATGGGGTGTGACGAGAATGAGCGAAACCGAACTACTAAAAATAATCCGCCGCGTTACCGGAATCAGCCAGGCAGCAGGCAAACAGGAGGCCACGCAGCCGGACAGCGTGATAGCCGAAAATTACGCGCGTGTGGTGGCTGAGGTGATGCGCCGTGACGGTATCGAGCTTAACGGCGTTGATATGCGCGACATACGAATCAGAGTTCTGGAGATGTTGTCATATCGTCGCCGCGTGGAGATGTACCGGGAGAGCGCGAAAAATACTTATCAGTGGAAGAAGCCGGAGCGGTTGCGGCGGTAACTGGTTGATATTTTCGAAATTCGCCAGCGGCGAACATCGGGGAAACCAGCCTAACCAGTTGATTCTTTCGGAAACAGCCATTGGCGGAATCCGGCGCGGTAACTTGCTGATATTCCCGATAACGCAAAATTGCGCTGGCTACATCCCTCACATCTGAGGACTGTTAACCAGCAGGCCGGAATATATTCACAAACTACGAAATTTTTGCAGTTTAATTACTCGCCAGCTTAATCGCTAACCCGCTGATATTTTCGTAAACCTCAATTTGAGGAGACCGGAACGTCTACATGGCTGTATCACCGTAATGATGATTTGGCCCACCAGCAGCCATAACGATTTCCGTTACAGTTGACGAGTTTTTTTGCTGGCAAGGCGTAACCCATTGATTCTTTCACAATCCCCCAATGGGGGAAGCTGGAAAACTCACCCGCCAGATTCTGAATAGTGAAAATGTCTATTCAGCTTCATGTGTCTGGTTGCATTTGTCTTTTTTGAGATAATGGCAGTGCGGAATTTGATATAGCGATACAGTATATCCTTTTATATCTAATGGATATAAAAGGGTTTTTCATGTAAATTTTGAGATAATATAAACACGTAATTCTAGGTAATTAAACTATGGCAACCTTCAAACACTTCGAACTTGAACTGCTCAATCCTGAATTCGCCTCACCGTTAGTTGACGTTCTGAATGAGCTGGAGCTACTTAGACACCTGAAGCTTGAAACTGACGTTCACCCGATTCTATTCATCCAGTTAAAAGATATTTTTCATATGCTTGAAAGTCTGGGGTCCGCACGTATTGAAGGGAACCATACAACACTTGCTGATTACGTTGAAAGCAAAATTGAGGGAACCAGCAAGTCCACCGACCAGTTAAAAGAAATTTACAACATCGAATTAGCGATGGAGTTTATTGATCGGCACTTTAAAAACGGAGAGCCAATAACTGAGCACTTTATCCGAGATTTACACAGCATTGCCGTATCGGGGCTAGATCGAGAGGGTGACAAAACACCGGGAACGTATCGTCAGCACAACGTAAGTATCGCACAATCGGAACACCTCCCACCTGAACACATACTGGTTCCAGGGTATATGGAAGAGTTGACAACCTTCATCAATCGTGCAGATAAACCCAAATATGATTTGATGAAAATAGCTTTGGCCCATCATCGTTTTGGTTGGATTCACCCATTTGGGAATGGTAATGGTCGAACTGTCCGCTTGCTAACCTATGCTCTACTCATTAAATACGGGTTTAATGTGCAAGTTGGCGGTCGCGTGCTAAACCCTACAGCGGTTTTCTGTAATGATCGGGAGCGTTACTACACTATGCTAGGTGAGGCTGATAAAGGCACAAAGGAAGGACTAGAAAGATGGTGTCTATATGTATTGTCTGGCATCTCTGTAGAGCTAAAAAAAGTTAATCAGCTAACAAAGCTCAATTTCCTAATCTCTGAAATTTTACACCCAGCGATAAATTATTCAATCGAGCGCGGGCTTATTAATGATCTTGAGGTCAAGGTGTTAAAAAAGGCGGTGGAAAAGGGAACCATTAAAGCAGGAGATCTAAAGGAAGTGCTTCCGCAGCTAAAACCCTCCCAGATAACTTATCAGATTGGAAAGCTG
>NZ_AEJZ01000316.1:0-11802 GCF_000208525.1 Escherichia sp. TW14182 | reverse complement strand
GCCAGTCTGATCGTGGGCTGGCTGAATAAGAGGAAGTAACGTGCCGTGCGGGTGTCGGCTGCCGTAATGGCAATTTGCGCCCGAACCAGGCCGCAGGGGTGAAACTCTGCGGCCTTTTTCGTGTTTATTGCGGGTATGGCACCCAATCGCCACCGTTCAGGCGAACGTACGGTTTATCCTGATATTGAATCACCACCGCGTTTGAGTTCTCGGATACCGGTGCTGTTTGTGGCAATCCGCTGGTGAGTTTTTTCCAGTCAACATTGTCTTCGGTGAAAATTTTACCGTCGAGAACGCGAACCACCAGATCAGAAATTGCCAGGAAACTGCTTGGTTGGTCGATGACAATCGGTGCCCCCTGGTGTGGTGCCTTCATACCGAAGAATTTCACGCCAACGGGGACGTCAGTGATAGACGGGCTAGGGATATCACGTAAGCCAGATACCTGCATTCTGTCGCCCTTCAGCGCGCCGCCGTGTTCTGGCACCACTACCACCATCACTTTACGACCCGATTTCTCCAGTTCAGTAAAGAATGCGTCCAGTTCATCAAAGAACTTCTGCGCCCGCGCTTTGTAATCCGCTGTTTTGCTGACGCCCGGATAATGGTTGCCATCGTGCAGTGGAAGCGTGTTGTAGAACGTGGCACTACGGCTGTTTTTATCTTTTTCAGTAACGTCCAGCCAGCGGTTAAGTACGGCGGTATCGTCATAAACCGGCGAACCATCAAAGCCCAGCAAAATAACCGGCAGATTCGTTTGATCCATCAATTCTGTCTGCATACCGCCATTTTCGCGCACTTCTTTCAGGAAGCCGCCGAATTGACCGTTATGCCCCATCATCAGATGCTGGGTAAAGCCCAGTTTTGACAAGTTATCGAACAGATAGCAGTCATTATTGGCTGGTTGGTACAGATTGGTGTGCGAAGTTTGTCCACAGCTGGCGCGCAGCAGACGAATCGCCGCCGGGCCGCTGTATGAGGTCGCAGAGTTGAAATTCTTGAACTCAATATCGAAATGCGACCATAACGGATGCGACATTAACCCGGCAGCTTCAATGTCCGACCAGGAGAGTGAACAGATGTTGATGACCAGCAATTCAAATGGCTGTGCATCTGCCGGAAGCGCGGATGGGAAGGTCGATTTACGTTTCGCTTCGGCGTTATAGAAATTATTCAGCCATGCATTAAGATTCGCGGTTGTCGGCGGCGCGGTTTGCGCAGGCATATCACCCACCACCGGCGTACCGCCTGCGGCTGCGACCGTTGCCGCTGCATTACCGCCCGTCGTTGTCACCGTCGTGGTCGGTTGACCGGCAGGCCACAGGGAGAAACTTGGTCCAGCCAGCGTAAGTACGTTCAGCCATACCAGAATAGCGACGACAAATATGGTGATACGAATCCATTGTGACAGGAACAACCACGCCACTAACAATACAAAAATGGCTCCGATCATCTGCCAGTTAATAAAGCGAGTAACGAGGTCGATTAAATAATCGCTACTGAAACCAGCCACTTGCGAACCCTGACTCATGATGCTTTCCGGGCCTGGCAGCCAGGTGTCATGCCAGAACAATGCAAAACCGATTGGCAGGGCTATCCAGTGGCGTAGACGGTGCAGGCTATAGCGCGGAATAGGCATTAGCAGAAACGCGGCAAACACCAGGTTAAGCAGCGGATGGAAGTTAAGATATCCCGCCCATAACAGGCCAAACTTGACCAGAAAATAGAAGTTCCAGCCAGAAAGGCCGCGCCAGTATTGCCAGAGGGAAGAAGGCATAGCGGTGTTTTGGGTAAATTGAGTCATTTTTTGGTTGCCCTGGCTTTTTCCGCACGGCGTAATGTACCGGCCGGTTTTACATAACGAGGTTTAGCAAATAACAAACGCAAAGTGTCACGAATACGCCGTAGAGAATGCCGCGCCAGATAGCCCAGCGGGAAAAATATCAGTGCGCAAACGATAATAATTTCAACGATATCGCTGATGGTCATCATGATGAACGCTCCACAGCATCATCCAATAATCGCAGTGGTTCAGGTATGCGTCGCCAGTTGCGACCATCGTGTTCGGCATTGATGACTGGCGTGGAACCCTGCGTTAAAGGCAGCGGCATCCCCCATTGTTCCGGGGCGAGTAAACGCATTTGCACCAGCTCGGCGCTGATTTGGTCATCTTCAAACCAGACCATGCGGTTAGAGAAAATGTCGCCAGTAGGTAGTGGGAAGATATGATTCAATGCGGTATCCAGATCGTTAATCCGGCAGAAAGAGAGGAACAGCACCAGTCGATTGCCGCCAATCGTCATAATATCGCCGGTACGATTAGGGCGACACAGCGTCAGAGCTTGTTCAACGCGAATGCCAGGCACCGGGCGCAGAGCCACCAGAACGCCTTTGCCGTGAGCGGGTAACAGGGTGTTATTCATCATATTATTGACCGCGTCACAGAATACATCCCAATTCTGGAACCCCCGCAGTTTAATCGGCTGAGTCATCGACAACAGCGTGGTGATATCTTCCGGTACATAGCGGCTGAACTTCTGTCCCTGCACGCTTTCAATCATTGTCAGACAGCGAGAGAGCGGGGCGTTCCATGGAATAACCATATTTGCGCCGCAGGCCAACAGTAAACGTTCGTCGGTGGCGCGCAGGCTGGCAATATTTTCCCGCACGAGGATTTTCAACGCGCTACCACGCTGGCGACGCAATGTATGAATACTGCGGGCCAGCGGTTCAATTTGCCCATTTTGCTGCAAAGAGAACACGACCGTCGCGGCCTGAGAGGTACGTGCTTCATTGAACAGCGTTTCGTTATTGTCGAATAGCTTCCAGTGTTCCGATAGCGGTGGCGCGCCTTCCAGTACGGCAATATTACTGAGAATACGTTTTTCATCGCTGCGTGGTTGGATCTCCGCCTCTTCGCGCTGAACTAACGCCCAGACGCCATTTTGATGCTGGACGGTCAGTTGCTGACGGGCGCTGACGCCTTTTTCGTTACACCAAAAAGCGATATCCAGCAGATGCTGATCGCCCTGAAAACGCAAACTGGCAAGTCCAAAAAGCGAACGATACTCCTCCAGTAACAATGAAAATTGTTTATCGTTATTATTTCCGGGATTAATTACCAGCAGTGAACAATGGTTTAGCCTGCACCATTTATTCATTTTTTCCAGCCATAGGCGAAGGCGCTCGGCAGAAATGTTTTGCCATGCGTTATTTGCGCAAACAAGAATGAACAGGTAATTATTGGGAACAACTGAACATTGTAAATCACGGGGCAAATAGTATAGACCTTTTTCATGATTTAGCATTGAAAATAATTTTATTTTTTCTGGTCCTTGAGAATCATCTAATTTGAAAATTTTCTCGGGATCGCTATCCATGCTAATGACCGCGACTTGCGCGGTTTCAGCTTGAGAAGCCATCGTTTGATTCACCAGGCTAATAGCATCTTCTTGACGATCGACGTTAAACCACCAGACGCCGCCTGCTGGCATATGTCGCAGCTCATCCCACAAGGATGAGATACCGATAGAGAATACGGGGTCCACAGTGTCCCTCAAGTCGCCATTTTGTCTGATTATCAGTTTACTAGCGAAAGCTAAGAAATAAACCTACCATTGAAATTAAAACTTATCAGATTTAGCATGTGAATCAATTTAACAGGCCAGAAACCTTGTGATATCAGCCTTTTCGTTTTTTAGTTTTTCTGTTGCGTAACGGAAAGTCAAAAAATGAGCGGGTTTCTGTGCTGCCGTTAGCAATAAAGCGGCGAAATTGTCTTACTGTGTAATATGTTTATTTCATAGGGATCAACCATAATGAATAACAACGAACCCGATATTCTGCCTGATCCCGCGATAGGCTATATCTTCCAGAATGATATTTTGGCGTTAAAACAGGCTTTTTCACTGCCTGATATTGATTATGCCGATATTTCCCAACGAGAACAGTTGGCTGCGGCATTAAAACGTTGGCCGTTATTGGCTGAGTTTGCGCAAAAAAAGTAGGGGTGTGGTGAATGGCCGTTCTGGGATTGCAGGGGATGCGGGGTGGCGTGGGGACGACAACGATTACCGCCGCGTTAGGCTGGTCATTGCAAATGTTGGGAGAAAATGTCCTGCTGGTGGATGCCTGCCCGGACAATTTGCTGCGCCTGTCATTCAACGTTGATTTTTCTCACCGCCAGGGCTGGGCAAGAGCCATGCTGGATGGCCAGGACTGGCGTGATGCCGGGCTACGCTATACCTCACAGCTCGATCTGCTGCCCTTTGGTCAACTGACTCTCGAAGAACACGAGAATCCCCAGCACTGGCAAACACGGCTGGGCGAGATTTGCACCGGTATTCAGCAACTAAAGACCAGCGGACGTTATCAATGGATTTTGATCGATTTACCACGCGACGCCTCGCAGATAACGCATCAAATCATGAGTCTGTGCGATCACACCCTGGCGATCGTCAACGTGGATGCCAACTGTCATATTCGGCTGCATCAGCAGGCACTGCCCGCTGGCGCGCATATTTTGATTAATGATTTTCGTGTAGGCAGCCAGGTTCAGGACGATATTTACCAGCTATGGTTGCAAAGCCAGCGGCGTTTGTTGCCAATGTTGATTCATCGTGATGAAGCGATGGCTGAATGTCTGGCGGCAAAACAACCGTTGGGCGAATACCGTAGCGATGCGTTGGCGGCAGAAGAAATTCTGACGCTGGCGAACTGGTGTCTGTTGAACTATTCCGGGCTGAAAACGCCAGTCGGGAGCGCATCATGAGTATCCTGACCCGGTGGTTGCTTATCCCGCCGGTTAACGCACGTCTTATCGGGCGTTATCGGGAATATCGTCGTCATGGCGCGTCGCCTTTCAGCGCGACGCTCGGCTGTTTCTGGCTGATCCTTGCCTGGATTTTTATTCCGCTGGAGCACCCACGCTGGCAGCGTATTCGTGCGCAACATAAAATCCTGTTCCCTCATATCAACGCCTCGCGCCCGCGTCCGTTGGATCCTGTGCGCTATGTCATTCAGACCTGCTGGTTGCTGGTCAGTGCTTCGCGCAGAGAAACGCCGAAACCGCGCTGGCGGTCGTTTTCACGCTTGCAGAATATTCGTGGGCGTTATCATCAATGGATGGATGAATTGCCGGCTCGCTTCAGCCATAACACGCAACATCTTGATGAGAAAAAAGAGCTGGGACATCTGAGCGCCGGAGCACGGCGTTTTATTCTTGGCATCATTGTGACATTCTCGCTGATTCTGGCGCTGATTTGCGTCACCCAGCCGTTTAACCCGCTGTCGCAGTTTATCTTCCTGATGTTGCTGTGGGGTGTGGCATTAATGGTACGGCGAATGCCGGGACGCTTCTCTGCACTGATGCTGATTGTGCTGTCGCTGACCGTCTCTTGCCGTTATATCTGGTGGCGCTACACCTCCACGCTGAACTGGGATGATCCGGTCAGTCTGGTGTGCGGCTTAATTCTGTTGTTCGCCGAAACCTACGCATGGATTGTGCTGGTGCTCGGCTACTTCCAGGTCGTATGGCCGCTGAATCGTCAGCCCGTACCGCTGCCGAAGGATATGTCGCTGTGGCCGTCGGTGGATATCTTTGTCCCGACCTACAACGAAGATCTCAGCGTGGTGAAAAATACGATTTACGCCTCGCTGGGTATCGACTGGCCGAAAGACAAGCTGAACATCTGGATCCTCGATGACGGTGGCAGGGAGGAGTTTCGCCAGTTTGCGCAAAACGTTGGGGTGAAATATATCGCCCGTACTACTCATGAACATGCGAAAGCGGGCAATATCAACAATGCGCTGAAATATGCCAAAGGCGAGTTTGTGTCGATTTTCGACTGCGACCACGTGCCAACGCGCTCGTTCCTGCAAATGACCATGGGCTGGTTCCTGAAAGAAAAACAACTGGCGATGATGCAGACGCCGCACCACTTCTTCTCGCCAGACCCGTTTGAACGCAACCTGGGACGTTTTCGTAAAACGCCGAATGAAGGCACGCTGTTCTACGGTCTGGTGCAGGATGGTAACGATATGTGGGATGCCACCTTCTTCTGCGGTTCTTGTGCGGTGATCCGCCGTAAGCCGCTGGATGAGATTGGCGGTATTGCCGTCGAAACGGTAACCGAAGATGCGCACACTTCTTTGCGTTTGCACCGTCGTGGCTACACCTCCGCGTATATGCGCATTCCGCAGGCGGCGGGGTTGGCTACCGAAAGTCTGTCGGCGCATATCGGTCAGCGTATTCGCTGGGCGCGCGGGATGGTGCAAATCTTCCGCCTTGATAACCCGCTCACCGGTAAAGGGCTGAAGTTCGCGCAACGGCTGTGCTACGTCAACGCCATGTTCCATTTCTTGTCGGGCATTCCACGGCTGATCTTCCTGACTGCGCCGCTGGCGTTCCTGCTGCTTCATGCCTATATCATCTACGCACCTGCGTTGATGATCGCCCTGTTTGTGCTGCCGCATATGATCCACGCCAGCCTGACTAACTCGAAGATTCAGGGCAAATATCGCCACTCGTTCTGGAGTGAAATCTACGAAACAGTGCTGGCATGGTATATCGCACCACCGACGCTGGTGGCGCTGATTAACCCGCACAAAGGCAAATTTAACGTCACCGCCAAAGGTGGCCTGGTGGAGGAAGAGTATGTCGATTGGGTGATCTCGCGACCGTACATCTTCCTCGTACTGCTCAACCTGGTTGGTGTCGCTGTTGGCATCTGGCGTTACTTTTACGGTCCGCCAACCGAAATGCTCACCGTCGTCGTCAGTATGGTGTGGGTGTTCTACAACCTGATTATTCTCGGCGGCGCGGTAGCGGTATCGGTTGAAAGTAAACAGGTTCGTCGTTCGCATCGTGTTGAGATGACGATGCCAGCGGCAATTGCCCGTGAAGATGGTCACCTTTTCTCCTGCACCGTTCAGGACTTCTCCGACGGTGGGCTGGGGATCAAAATCCACGGTCAGGCGCAGATCCTGGAAGGGCAGAAAGTGAATCTGCTACTCAAACGCGGTCAACAGGAATACGTCTTCCCGACCCAGGTGGCACGCGTGATGGGTAACGAAGTCGGGCTGCAATTGATGCCGCTCACCACCCAGCAACATATCGATTTTGTGCAGTGTACGTTTGCCCGTGCGGATACATGGGCGCTCTGGCAGGACAGCTACCCGGAAGATAAGCCGCTGGAAAGTCTGCTGGATATTCTGAAGCTCGGCTTCCGTGGCTACCGCCATCTGGCGGAATTTGCACCTTCTTCAGTGAAGGGTATTTTCCGTGCGCTGACTTCTCTGGTTTCCTGGGTTGTTTCGTTCATTCCGCGCCGCCCGGAGCGGAGCGAAACGGTACAACCATCGGATCAGGCTTTGGCTCAACAATGATGATAACGCGATGAAAAGAAAACTATTCTGGATTTGTGCAGTGGCAATGGGGATGAGCGCATTCCCCTCTTTTATGACGCAGGCGACGCCAGCAACGCAACCACTGATCAATGCTGAGCCAGTTGTTCCTGCCCAGACGGAACAAAATCCGCAGGTGGGGCAGGTGATGCCGGGCGTGCAGGGAGCGGATGCGCCAGTCGTTGCGCAGAACGGCTCTTCGCGCGATGTGAAGCTGACCTTTGCGCAAATCGCGCCGCCGCCGGGCAGCATGGTGCTGCGAGGTATCAACCCGAACGGTAGCATTGAGTTTGGTATGCGCAGCGACGAAGTGGTGACGAAGGCGATGCTCAATCTCGAATACACGCCATCGCCGTCATTGCTGCCAGTTCAGTCGCAGTTAAAAGTTTATCTCAATGATGAACTGATGGGCGTGCTGCCAGTGACTAAAGAGCAGTTGGGTAAAAAGACGCTGGCGCAAATGCCGATTAACCCACTGTTTATTAACGACTTCAACCGCGTGCGGCTGGAGTTTGTCGGTCATTATCAGGATGTGTGCGAAAACCCTGCCAGCACAACGCTCTGGCTGGATGTCGGACGCAGTAGCGGACTGGATCTGACGTATCAATCACTGAATGTGAAGAATGACCTGTCGCACTTCCCGATTCCATTCTTTGACCCACGCGATAACCGTGCCAACATCTTGCCGATGGTCTTTGCGGGCGCGCCGGATGTTGCGCTGCAACAGGCTTCCGCCATTGTTGCCTCGTGGTTTGGCTCGCGCTCTGGCTGGCGTGGGCAGAACTTCCCGGTACTCTATAACCAGCTTCCCGATCGCAATGCGATTGTTTTTGCGACTAACGACAAACGCCCGGACTTCCTGCGCGATCATCCGGCGGTAAAAGCCCCGGTGATTGAGATGATCAACCACCCGGAAAATCCTTACATCAAACTGCTGGTGGTGTTTGGTCGTGACGACAAAGACCTGTTGCAGGCAGCGAAAGGTATCGCCCAGGGCAATATTTTGTTCCGTGGCGACAGCGTCGTGGTGAATGAAGTCAAACCGCTGCTGCCGCGTAAGCCATACGACGCGCCGAACTGGGTGCGTACCGATCGTCCTGTCACCTTTGGTGAACTGAAAACTTATGAAGAGCAGTTACAGTCCAGCGGTCTGGAACCGGCAGCGATTAACGTTTCGCTAAATCTGCCGCCAGATCTCTACCTGATGCGTAGTACCGGTATTGATATGGATATTAATTACCGCTACACCATGCCGCCGGTGAAAGACAGCTCGCGGATGGATATCAGCCTGAACAACCAGTTCCTGCAATCATTTAACCTGAGTAGCAAACAGGAGGCGAACCGCCTGCTGCTGCGTATTCCTGTGTTACAAGGTTTGCTGGACGGCAAAACGGATGTCTCTATTCCGGCGTTGAAGTTGGGGGCGACCAACCAGCTGCGCTTCGACTTTGAGTACATGAACCCGATGCCGGGCGGATCGGTTGATAACTGTATTACCTTCCAGCCGGTGCAGAACCATGTGGTGATTGGCGACGACTCCACTATCGACTTCTCGAAGTATTACCACTTCATTCCGATGCCGGATCTGCGCGCGTTTGCCAATGCGGGCTTCCCGTTCAGCCGGATGGCGGATCTGTCACAAACCATCACCGTAATGCCGAAAGCGCCCAACGAAGCACAGATGGAAACCTTACTGAATACCGTTGGCTTTATCGGCGCGCAGACGGGCTTCCCGGCGATTAACCTGACCGTGACCGATGATGGCAGCACCATTCAGGGGAAAGATGCCGACATCATGATCGTCGGCGGAATCCCGGACAAATTAAAAGACGACAAGCAGATTGACATGCTGGTACAGGCCACCGAAAGCTGGGTGAAAACGCCAATGCGCCAGACGCTATTCCCGGGTATTGTGCCGGACGAAAACGACCGTGCGGCAGAAACTCAGTCAACGCTGACCTCTTCTGGCGCGATGGCAGCGGTGATTGGCTTCCAGTCACCGTATAACGACCAGCGCAGCGTGATTGCTCTCCTGGCCGACAGTCCGCGCGGTTACGAAATGCTTAACGATGCGGTGAACGATAGCGGCAAACGCGCCACCATGTTCGGCTCGGTAGCGGTGATCCGTGAATCTGGTGTTAACAGTTTGCGGGTCGGCGACATCTATTACGTTGGTCATCTGCCGTGGTTCGAACGTTTGTGGTATGCACTGGCTAATCACCCGATTCTGTTGGCGGTGCTGGCGGCAATCAGCGTGGTATTGCTGGCCTGGGTACTGTGGCGTCTGTTGCGTATCATCAGCCGTCGTCGTCTTAACCCGGATAATGAGTAATTGATGATGAATGTTTTGCGTAGTGGAATTGTGACGATGCTGCTGCTGGCTACCTTTAGTGTTCAGGCAGCCTGCAGTTGGCCTGCCTGGGAGCAGTTCAAAAAGGATTACATCAGTCAGGAAGGGCGCGTCATCGATCCCAGCGACGCGCGCAAAATTACCACCTCCGAAGGGCAAAGCTACGGCATGTTCTTTGCCCTGGCGGCTAACGACCGTGCGGCTTTCGATAACCTTCTCGACTGGACGCAGAATAATCTTGCCCAGGGCTCATTAAAAGAACATTTGCCCGCCTGGCTATGGGGCAAGAAAGAGAATGCGAAGTGGGAAGTGCTGGACAGCAACTCAGCTTCTGACGGCGATATCTGGATGGCCTGGTCACTGCTGGAGGCCGGTCGATTGTGGAAAGAGCAACGTTATACTGACATCGGCAGCGCGTTGTTAAAACGCATTGCGCAAGAGGAAGTGGTGACTGTGCCGGGGCTGGGTTCCATGCTGTTACCGGGCAAAGTGGGTTTTGCCGAGAATAACACCTGGCGTTTTAACCCGAGTTATCTGCCTCCGACGCTGGCGCAGTATTTCACCCGCTTTGGCGCACCGTGGACCACGTTGCGCGAAACGAATCAACGTTTATTGCTGGAAACCGCCCCGAAGGGCTTTTCGCCAGACTGGGTACGCTATGAGAAAGACAAAGGTTGGCAGTTAAAGCCGGAGAAAACGCTGATCAGCAGTTACGACGCTATTCGCGTCTATATGTGGGTTGGCATGATGCCCGACAGCGATCCGCAAAAAGCGCGGATGCTCAACCGTTTTAAACCGATGGCGACATTCACCGAGAAAAACGGCTATCCGCCGGAGAAAGTCGATGTCGCTACGGGTAAAGCGCAGGGTAAAGGGCCAGTCGGTTTTTCTGCGGCTATGTTGCCATTTCTTCAGGATCGTGATGCCCAGGCCGTACAGCGTCAGCGTATTGCCGATAACTTTCCTGGTAGTGATGCCTATTACAACTATGTGTTGACCCTGTTTGGACAAGGCTGGGATCAACACCGTTTCCGCTTCTCGACAAAAGGTGAGTTATTACCTGACTGGGGCCAGGAATGCGCAAATTCACACTAAATATCCTTACGCTTTCCCTCGGTCTGGCCGTGATGCCGATGGTCGAGGCGGCACCAACCGCCCAGCAACAGTTGCTGGAACAGGTTCGTGTGGGCGAAGCGACCCATCGCGAAGACCTGGTGCAGCAATCGCTGTATCGTCTGGAACTTATTGATCCGAATAACCCGGATGTCGTTGCCGCCCGTTTTCGCTCTCTGTTACGCCAGGGCGATGTTGATGGTGCACAAAAACAGCTCGACCGATTGTCGCAATTAGCGCCGAGTTCAAATGCGTATAAATCATCGCGTACCACAATGCTGCTTTCCACGCCGGATGGTCGCCAGGCACTGCAACAGGCACGATTGCAGGCGACTACCGGTCATGCGGAAGAAGCCGTGGCGGGTTACAACAAACTGTTCAACGGAGCGCCGCCAGCAGGTGACATTGCCGTCGAGTACTGGAGTACGGTAGCGAAAATTCCGGCTCGCCGTAGCGAAGCGATTAATCAGCTAAAACGCATCAATGCGGATACGCCGGGCAATACGGGGTTGCAAAATAATCTGGCGCTATTGCTGTTTAGCAGCGATCGCCGTGACGAAGGTTTTGCCGTACTGGAACAGATGGCGAAATCTAACGCCGGGCGCGAGGGGGCTTCTAAAATCTGGTACGGGCAGATTAAAGACATGCCCGTGAGCGACGCCAGCGTGTCGGCACTGAAAAAATATCTCTCTATTTTTAGCGATGGCGATAGTGTGGCGGCTGCGCAATCGCAACTGGCAGAACAACAAAAGCAACTGGCCGATCCTAATTTCCGCGCCCGTGCGCAAGGTTTAGCGGCGGTGGACTCTGGCATGGCGGGTAAAGCCATTCCCGAACTACAACAGGCGGTGCGGGCGAACCCGAAAGACAGTGAGGCTCTGGGGGCGCTGGGCCAGGCATATTCTCAGAATGGCGATCGCGCTAATGCGGTGGCG
>NZ_AEJZ01000317.1:0-4598 GCF_000208525.1 Escherichia sp. TW14182 | reverse complement strand
TTCAGCCACTCGGACACCTCACCAAATTGTTTTGCTGCCAAACCTCATGGGTGGCAACGGGGCGCTACTATAGGGAGTTGGAGTAAAACGGTCAAGAAGAATTTTAATGATAATTATTGTTTGCTCATACTGTAAACAACTTGTGCAGTATATCTACATCGAGACAAGTTATGGACTTATACTTCCAAAGTACTTCATACATATCACAAAATAAAAAGGCCGGTTAAACCGACCTTTTATTCGTTCTTTCTCTTCGCCCATCAGGCGGCAAAACAATCAGCGACTACGGAAGACAATGCGGCCTTTGCTCAGGTCGTACGGGGTCAGTTCAACAGTCACTTTGTCGCCCGTCAGGATGCGGATGTAGTTTTTGCGCATTTTACCGGAGATGTGTGCAGTAACCACGTGACCGTTTTCTAACTCTACGCGGAACATGGTGTTAGGCAACGTTTCAAGAACGGTGCCTTGCATTTCAATATTGTCTTCTTTGGCCATCTAATCCTCTGGGGTATCACTACCGTAATTTGAACCGGCAAGATAATGCCGAAGTTCTGTAAATAAGTAAAGATTTGCGCGCTAAATCGCAACAAACAGGTTTGGCACATAACTCCGAAAACACACGGCTAAGCCGCACCAAAAGCGCAACGTATAAGGGAGCGGTGAGATAAACGATGGGCGTTACCTGACGCGAAAAATTCCTTATCGGCAGCGGAGTAATGAGCGTAACCAACTCTGCGACCGCAATTATAACACTCTGGAGAGAAATGTGCCGAAAACATTCATTTCTGAGGCGAAAACAATTGCCGTGGCACCCAGAAGTTATTCGGCAATCGTTCCGGGCGCATTTGATTAAGATAATTGAGGTAATCCCTGCGGGGAATTTCGCAGGCGCCAAGCGAAGCTGTGTGATCATTAAGCACCTGACAGTCGATTAATTTGCCACCGTGATGGATAAATTCTTCGCAGAATACCAGGAGCGCCGTTTTGGACGCATTTTCCATGCGGCTGAACATCGACTCACCACAAAATAACGTTCCCTGCGCCACGCCATATATGCCGCCGACAAGCTCGTCTTCACGCCAGACTTCAATCGAGTGGGCATGACCCAACTCGTGCAGGCGGTAGTAGGCTTCAACCACGTCGCGCGTGATCCAGGTTCCTTCTTCGCGATCGCTGGCACAACCTTCAATAACCTGACCAAAGGCGTAATTCATTGTGACACGATAGGGCGAGCGTTTATGAAAGCGTTTCATACTACGACTAATATGCAGTGATTCTGGCCATAATACCGCGCGCGGATCGGGCGACCACCACAGAATGGGGTCGCCAGGAGAAAACCACGGAAAAATACCGCGTTGATAAGCCATTAACAGACGCGCAGGGCTTAGATCGCCCCCCAGCGCCAGCAAGCCGTTAGGCTCACGTAATGCGCCTTCCGGGGAAGGGAAGGCTATTGAATGGCGAGAAAGCTGAACCAGGCGCATGACCGCAAAACTCCACTACGCAAGTCGGATCGTTCAATAATAGCTCACAAACCCTGCTTAAACTGGTAATAACGCCCCTGTCTGGCAAGCAGTTCTGCGTGAGTACCTTGCTCAATAATTTGTCCGTTGTCCATCACAATTATTTGCTGGAAACGAGAGAGACCGCGAAGTCGATGGGTGACCATTAACACCGTTTTCTCACGCATCATTTCTACAAGTAATTCAAGGATCTGGCTTTCAGTTGTGGCATCTAAGCCTTCAGTTGGTTCGTCCAGCAATACCAGCGGCGCATCGTGTAATAGCGCACGGGCGATAGCCAGACGGCGCAGTTCGCCACCGGAGAGTTGGCGTCCACCTTCACCCAGCCAACTGTTGAGTCCTTCGTCTTCAAGCAGCTTCTCCAGACCGACGCGGCGCAAGATCTCCGCCAGAGCCTCATCACTGCTGCCTGGTGCTGCAAGTAACAGATTATCTCGCAGCGTTGCGCTAAACAGATGTACACGCTGTGGCACAACGCTGATGGTCTGGCGCAGAGTCGCTTCATTCAGGCTGGCTATAGGGCTACCGTTAAGCAAAATCTCGCCCTGTTGCGGGTCCCATGCGCGGGTCAGCAGTTGTAACAGTGTTGATTTACCGCATCCCGTTCGACCGAGAATCGCAATATGTTCTCCGGTGTTTGCCTGAAGGGAAATCCTGTTAAGAGCTTGTTGTGATTGTTCCGGATAAGTGAACTGAACATCACGTAACATCAGGGAAACCTGATCGGCAACATGGGTTTGGGTATCAGGGAAGGTGACTTCCGGTTTTTGATCCGTTAAGTCAGTGATCCGTACTGCAGAGGCAATGACTTGCCCCAGATGCTGAAATGCACCTGTCACCGGCGCCAGAGCCTCAAACGCAGCTAACGCACAGAAGACAAACAGTGCAATTAACGCGCCGGGTTGAGCATTGCCGCCAACGCCGCCGGACGCCATCCACAGCATCAGGATCACCGCTAACGCGCCAATGAGCAGCATTATCGCTTGCGACAATGCGGTCAGTTCAGATTGACGGCGTTGCGCTTCCAGCCATTGAATTTCAGTATTCTCTAGTTGCGTGCGATAACGATCGCTGGCACCAAAAATGGTCAGCTCAGCTTGCCCTTGCAGCCAGGCCGTCAGTTGTTGGCGATACTGCCCGCGAAGATGAGTCAGATTTTGCCCGGTGCTTTTTCCCGCACGATAAAACAGCGGTGGCATCAGGAAAAGCGTCAGTAACATAATGCCGCCCAGCGTAAAGGCGAGGGTGAAATCAAGGAAACTTAACCCGACTGTCACCACCATAATCACCACAAAAGCGCCCACCAGCGGTGAGATAACGCGCAAATAAAGATGATCGAGCGTATCAACATCCGCCACGACGCGGTTGAGCAATTCGCCCTGACGATAGCGCGCCAGCCCGGCAGGGGAGAGCGGCAAAAGTTTACTGAAGGTGTAAATGCGCAGATGCTGCAATACGCGGAAAGTCGCGTCATGACTCACCAGACGTTCAAAATAACGCCCTGCGGTACGGGTGATTGCCGCGCCACGCACCCCTGCGGCGGGGAGCATATAGTTGAAGCTGTACAGTCCTGCAACGCCCGCAACCGCTGAGGCGGAGAGGAACCAGCCGGAAAGCGTCAACAGACCGATACTGGCGAGCAGAGTAATAATCGCCAGCACAATACCAAGGCTTAACATCCATTTATGACGTTTATACAGAGCCAGATAGGGTAGCAAAGCGCGCATTTAAATCTCCTCCTGACGATGAGCCAGCAATGTAGCGAAAGGACCGTTAGCCACGCTTAATTCCGCGTAACGCCCTTGCTCAATAATCTGACCATCCTGCATCACCCATATGGCGTCCCAGTCAGCAAGATCTTCTAACTGGTGGGTGACCATTAACGTAGTCTGGCGCAAAGAGGCGGCATTCAGCGCCTCCATCACTCGCTGTTCACTGTGTGCATCCAGGCTGGCAGCGGGTTCATCCAACAGTAATAGCGAACAGGGATGCAGTAATGCGCGAGCCACCGCCACGCGTTGCGCCTGCCCCACGGAAAGGCGGGCAGCCTGGTCGCCAACAGGCGTATCAACTCCTTGTGGCAGGAGCGGTAGAAACTCACTGACCCAGGCGTTATCCAGTGCTGTTTGTAACTCTTGTTCGCTGGCATCAGGTCGCGCCAGTAGCACATTGTCCCGTAGTGTTGCTGCTGGTAATTGTGGATTTTGCCCAACCCAGGAGAGATGTTTACGCCACGATTCCGGTGATAAATCACGTAATTCTATCCCGTTGACCCGTAGTGATCCCTGATATGAGAGAAAACCGGAAAGCGCATTAAGCAGTGAACTTTTACCTGAACCGCTACGACCAACCAACACCGCACGTTGACCTGCTGGCAAAGTAAAGTTCAGCGGTCCGGCCAGCGTTTTACCTTCTGGCGATGTGATAAACAGATCCTCGGCCTCAATGGTCACCGGATCGGTCGATGTTAATTCCGTCTCACCGCGCTGCGGATGGGCGAGCGGGGTTTCCATAAACGTTTTCAAACTGTCCGCCGCGCCAACAGCCTGGGCTTTAGCATGATAAAACGTACCGAGATCGCGCAATGGCTGGAAAAACTCAGGCGCAAGTATCAGCGCCAGAAAACCCGCAGCCAGCGTCACGCCAGTATCATAGTGACCAAAATCCAGCTCGCCGAGATAGGAAAAACCAAAGTACACCGCCACAAGGGCAATCGACAGCGAGGTAAAGAACTCCAGTATGCCGGAGGATAAAAATGCCAGCCGCAGCACTTCCATTGTCCGTTGACGGAAATCTTCCGAAGCAGAACGAATGCTTTCAATTTCAGCTTCACCACGACCAAAAATACGCAGCGTTTCCATGCCGCGCAGGCGATCGAGGAAATGCCCACTTAAGCGAGCAAGTGCGAGAAAGTTACGTCGGTTAGCATCGGCGGCGCCCATTCCAACTAACGCCATAAACAACGGGATTAACGGCGCAGTGCCCAGCAGAATAAGCGCCGCAGCCCAGTTAGAAGGGAATATTGCTACCACAATCAGCAGCGGCACCGACACTGCCAGCGCCATTTGTGGCAGG
>NZ_AEJZ01000318.1:0-582 GCF_000208525.1 Escherichia sp. TW14182 | reverse complement strand
GCACACCGTACACCTGATGATTTTCATCGTATACGCGCAGTATCTCTTTCTTCAGCCAGTCATCGCGCTGCGCACGGGCACTGCGTTTATCCGGATGATGTCGCTGTTGCTGGCAGTGGTAATACGTTGACGGGGCAATATGCAGTTCGCTGCATACCGGTCCGACCCCGTACTGCTCACGCAGCTTATCCAGCAGTGGCATCATTTTTTCCAGAGGCGGTCGAACTCCGCCTTCGCAAAATAAGCGGAAGCCTGGCGAAGGATATCGTTACTGCGGCGCAGTTCACGATTTTCACGCTCCAGCTCTTTCAGACGCTGACGTTCAGCGGTGGTGAGCCCACCATCACCGCCCCCTGTATCCCGCTCATGCTGGCGAACCCAGACGCGCAGAGTCTCTGGCGTACAGCCAATCTTTGGAGCAATGGAACAAATTGCCGCCCATTGTGAGTCATATTCGCCCTGACTTTCCAGAACCATACGAACTGCCCGTTGACGGACTTCGGGGGAAAAACGAGTATTTTTAGTCATCCTGTTTACCTCTTTCTCAGGAAGTTTAGTCTCCAGGATTCCCGGGGCGGTTCA
>NZ_AEJZ01000319.1:0-24479 GCF_000208525.1 Escherichia sp. TW14182 | reverse complement strand
GTCGTGCTCTACCAACTGAGCTATTCCCGCATTCATCAAGCAATCAGCTAATCACTTGATTTTATTATCGTCTGGCAATCAGTGCCGCCGTTCGATGCGTTGCATTCTACTTACCTGACGCGATGAGTCAACGATATTTTTCACCACTTTTGATCGTTTGCTGAATTTTGCGCCGAAACGATCACTGATCAAGCAAATCTGCGCGAGCTGCGCTCAAATATTGCAACATAGACCACAGAGTCAGTACCGCAGCCACAAAGAAAAGTGCAATACCAGCATACTCAACCCAAATGTTCGGACGCCATAACAGCCAGGCCAGCGCCACCATTTGGGCAGTCGTTTTTACTTTACCAATCCAGGAGACAGCCACACTGCTGCGTTTACCGAGTTCAGCCATCCATTCACGTAGAGCAGAAATAATAATTTCACGGGCGATCATCGTTGCCGCTGGCAAAGTGACCCACCAGCTATGGTAATGCTCAGTTACCAGCACCATGGCAATGGCAACCAGCACTTTATCTGCTACTGGATCAAGGAAAGCGCCAAAGCGGGTACTCTGATTCCAGCGACGCGCCAGAAAACCATCGAACCAGTCAGTTACCGCCGCAACGCAGAAAATGAGCGCGGCAGCAAACGGCGACCAGGTGACAGGCAGATAAAAGACCAATACAAAGAATGGGATAAGGATGACACGGAACAGTGTGAGCAACGTAGGGATATTAAATTGCATAATGACGGGTAACTATCTGTTGTCAGTAAGATTACCCCTATGTTGCTACAGAGACATCAATGTTTCAACGACCAGAAGATCTTTTCTGCCAGACCTTGCGAAATACCCGGCACTTTTGCAATTTCCTCAACGCTGGCGTTACGTAAACCTTGCAAACCGCCCATATATTTCAACAACATTTGCCGACGTTTTGGTCCAACGCCTTCGATGGTTTCCAGCGTGCTGGTATTTTTGACTTTTGCGCGTTTTTTGCGATGCCCACCAATCGCGTGATCGTGTGATTCATCGCGGATATGCTGGATGACATGCAGCGCCGGTGAATCTGGCGGCAGACTGAAGCCCTCACCTTCAGGTTCGAAGAACAACGTTTCCAGCCCAGCCTTACGATCGGCTCCTTTCGCCACGCCAAGAAGCAGCGGATGGTTTTTATCCCATGAGACATCCAGCTCGGCGAAGACATTTTTCGCCTGCGCAAGCTGGCCTTTGCCGCCATCAATCAGGATCACGTCCGGAATCTTACTGTCGTCGATGGCTTTACCGTAACGCCGACGCAGCACCTGATTCATTGCCGCATAATCATCACCAGGCGTAATGCCGGTAATGTTATAGCGCCGATACTCCGCACGCAGCGGGCCGTTAGCATCGAACACCACACACGAAGCGACCGTTTGTTCACCCATGGTATGGCTGATGTCAAAACACTCCATCCGCTTCACTTCCGGCAATTTCAACACGCTTGCAAGCGCGGTCAGACGCTGGTGAACCGTAGATTGCTGCGAAAGTTTGGTCGTTAAGGCCGTCGCCGCATTAGTGCGCGCCAGCTTCAGATAACGTGCCCGATCGCCACGCGGTTTAGTCTGAACGTTAATCTTGCGCCCTGCCAGTTCTGAAAGGGAATCGGCGAGCAGCGTTTTATCGCTAAGATTAAAGTCGAGCAGGATCTCACCCGGCAAAGTGCGCATCTGGCTGCCCTGTAAATAGAACTGACCGACAAAGGTTTCCACCACTTCGCCCAGCTCCGTACCGCCAGGTACTTTCGGGAAATAACTACGGCTACCGAGCACCTTGCCCTGACGAATAAACAAGACGTGGACACAAGCCATGCCCGCATCGAAAGCGACGCCAATAACGTCAAGGTCATCACCTGTATTGGAGACAAACTGTTTTTCGGTTACGCGTCGCACCGCCTGGATTTGGTCGCGAATACGTGCCGCTTCTTCAAACTCCAGATTCTGGCTGGCTGTTTCCATGCGACCGATCAGTTGAGTAAGCACCTGATCGTCCTTACCGGATAAAAACAGGCGCACATACTCTACCTGCTGGGCGTACTCTTCTTCACTCACCAGACCCTCAACGCACGGTCCCAGACAGCGCCCTATCTGATATTGCAGACACGGACGCGAGCGGTTGCGATAAACGCTATTTTCACACTGGCGAATCGGGAAAATCTTTTGTAGCAGCGCCAGGGTTTCACGCACGGCATAGCCGTTTGGGAACGGGCCGAAATATTCACCTTTGGCGTGCTTTGCACCGCGATGCATAGCCAGACGCGGATGGGTATCGCCGCTAAGAAAAATAAAAGGATAAGATTTATCATCGCGTAACAGAACGTTGTAACGCGGCTGATAGAGTTTGATGTAGTTGTGTTCCAGCAGCAGAGCTTCGGTTTCGGTATGGGTAACCGTCACATCAATTTGCTGGATCTGGGCAACCAACGCTTCGGTTTTGCGCGAAGCGAGGTTGCTACGGAAATAGCTGGAAAGCCGTTTTTTCAGGTCTTTCGCTTTGCCGACATAGATAACCGTACCACCAGCATCATACATGCGATAAACGCCAGGCTGGCTGGTTACGGTTTTTAAAAACGCTTTTGCGTCAAACTGAACACTCACTGACTTGTTAATGTCTCCGCATTACACAGACCATGGCGAATTGCCAGGTGAGTCAGCTCAACATCGCCATGAATGTTTAATTTACTGAACATACGGTAGCGATAGCTGTTCACCGTTTTCGGGCTGAGATTAAGCTGTTCTGAGATCTCATTGACCTTTTGGCCTTTGGTAATCATCAGCATAATCTGCAATTCACGTTCAGACAAACTGGCAAATGGGCTTTCTGTTTTTTCTGGTTCGATCTGGCTTAATGCCATTTGTTGAGCAATGTCAGAAGCAATATAACGCTGCCCCGAATAGACAGAGCGAATCGCACTCACAACTTCCTGCGGAGCCGCACCTTTGCTGAGATAGCCCGCAGCACCGGCCTGCATGACTTTCGCTGGTAAAGGGTTTTCAGTATGAACCGTAAGCATGATGATTTTGACATCTGCTGTCGAGCGAGCGATTTTACGCGTCGCCTCAAGACCGCCAATGCCAGGCATACTCATGTCCATTAGCACGACGTCAACGGTGTTTGCCCGGCACCACTTAACGGCGTCTTCACCGCAGGATGCCTCACCGACGACTTTAATACCCTTTATATCTTCCAGAATGCGTCGTATCCCTGCGCGCACCAGTTCGTGGTCATCAACAAGTAGAACGTTGATCAAAGGAATATCTCCAGAAATAGGGATAACGCTACTGATAGTTAGTCATTCGTATATTAGCGGTTTTTATTGCAACTTTGAAACGTTAAAAATGGTGGGTATTCGATTTTTCTCTCGTTTTTGTAAATTCGATTGTCCAGAGTTATCGTCACGTCCGTCATCAAAGGTTTGCCAGCGCGTTTCGCAGTAAGGCCAACGACGAAATGTGACAAAAATTGACTTTATTCAGCATAAATGAAAAATCAGCGGCATGAATATGTAACATGAATTAACCCGAACAATACGCGCGAAAAACATTCATGATAAAAATATTTATTGCGCGTTATATTCCCTGTTTTATTACTATTGCTGATATCGTGCGCAAAAAACAACCACTGCTATTTTTAGCAAAGCTTATGGTATACTCCGCCGCCTTAACATTTTTCACCGCAAATTTTCATTGCAACATGACGAGGAAAATAAATGAGTACGCCTGATTTTTCTACTGCCGAGAATAATCAAGAACTGGCAAATGAAGTCTCCTGCCTGAAAGCGATGCTGACGCTGATGCTGCAGGCGATGGGACAAGCTGACGCGGGCCGCGTGATGTTAAAGATGGAAAAACAGCTTGCGCTGATCGAAGACGAAACCCAGGCTGCGGTATTTTCCAAAACGGTTAAGCAAATTAAACAAGCCTACCGTCAGTAATATAAAACCGGCTGAAAGCGCACCTTTCAGCCGGTTTGGCATCTTTCATGCCCAATGTAATAGATATCATATTAAGCCAGTTGCGGCTGCGTAGCAGGCAACCTGCGTCTTATTCGGTGCATTGATTTTTTTCTGCATATTTTTCTGATGAAAATTGACAGTATTCTCAGAGATTGACAGGATCATCGCTATCTCTGCTGACGTTTTACCTTCTGCGGTCCATTTCAGAATTTCTTTTTCCCGCTTGCTGAAATTCATCTCTGGCGTCATCACTATGTCATCATTTAAACGTATCAACGCCATCAGACTTTCACGCACCAATAGCTGCATTTTTAATTGCAGTTCATCACTAAGAATGGGTATTTCACGCGTACTGCTACGGGAAAAGGACAAAAACCCCAACGCCCGATTCGGCAGCATTAAATACTGAGTGACGCCACGGCGTAAACCATGCGCTCGTGCGGCTTCCCATAACGGCTGTGCTTCGTTGAATAACTCATCATTCCACAATAAATGCCCCTGACTGAAGTTTTCAGGGTTAAGCACAGGATCAATGGCGAGAAAGTTTTTGGCCTGATAATAACTGACCCATGACTCCGGATAATTGGTGTAGAAAGCCACTTTCGGTCGCGTGAATGGCACCGGGTGGCGCACACATAATGAATAAAAATCGAACTCCAGTTGGTAAGTCTGATGCTCTATTTCATGGTAGACCTCTTCTGCGGCCTCCATCCTCTGAAAACGCAACAACATCGTGCGACGCCAGCTGAAAAAATCCGTATCCTGCATAGTTAACCGCAACGCCCCTGAGAGTGAGTATCATTTATACTGATAACTCAAACTATCACATAAATAAGATTTATATATAATTTATATTATTCAGACAATGAATTACTTTTGCAAGCCATAGCATTATCTTATGTTATTAATAAGTTATGCTGATTTATTAAGCGATTTATGCGGTCAGGAATGCGTTTTCGCCCCGACTAAAAAGCTGCCGGGGCTGATTTTTTCTTATCTTATTGCAACAGAAACTTCTCAAGGAACTGGCGTGTGCGGGGATGCTGAGGATCGGCAAATAAGGTTTTTGCAGGGCCCTGCTCTACTATCCGCCCTTGATCCATAAAGATCGCGCGGTCAGCAACGTCACGGGCAAAGCTCATTTCGTGCGTCACAATCACCATGGTGCGCTTTTCCTGTGCCAACTGGCGTATGGTATTCAGGACTTCCCCCACCAGCTCCGGGTCCAGCGCCGAAGTGGGTTCGTCAAACAAAATGACTTCCGGGCGCATCGCCAGCGCACGCGCAATCGCCACACGTTGCTGTTGACCGCCGGACAAACGACGCGGATAGCTGGTCTCTTTCCCTTCCAGTCCAACTTTTGCCAGCAGCTCGCGAGCGCGCGCCGTGGCCTCCTCCTTCGGTTCGCCTTTAACGATCACCGGCCCTTCAATAATGTTTTCCAGCACTGTGCGATGCGGAAACAGATTAAAATTCTGAAAGACAAATCCGACATGCTGGCGCAACTGGCGAATCAGCGATTTTTGCTGGCTTAACGAACGCGCAGTATCAATAGTGATATCCCCAACGGTGATGCTCCCCGCCTCCGGTTGCTCCAGCAAATTTATGCTGCGTAGCAACGTGGTTTTGCCGGAGCCACTCGGGCCGATAATCGCCACGACTTCGCCAGTTTTGACCTCCAGATCGATACCGTGCAGTACCGTCTGACCGTGGAATTTTTTCACCAGGTTTTTAACTTCAATGGCACTCATTTTGGTTCTCTCTCCTGGCGGTTAAGTTGATTCTCAAAATGGTTCTGTAGCGTCGATAACACTGTCGCCATAATCCAGTAGATGAGCGAAGCCGCCAGATACATGGTGAAAACTTCCAGCGTGCGCGAGGTAATCAACTGCGCCTGACGAAACAGTTCCGGCACCTGAATCGTCGCTGCCAGCGAGGTATCTTTTACCAGGCTGATAAAGCTGTTCGACAGCGGCGGCAGCGCCACCCGAGCCGCCTGCGGCAAAATTGCGCGACGCATAGTTTGCCACGGCGTCATGCCAATACTGGCGGCGGCTTCCCACTGACCTTTATCAATAGATGAAATGGCGGCACGCAGCGTTTCGGCAGCATAGGCAGCGGTGTTCAGTGACAGGCCAATCATCGCCGACGGAATCGGATCTAGTTCAATGCCAAACTGCGGTAGGCCGTAGTAGATCATAAACAGTTGCGCGATGAGCGGCGTACCGCGAAAAATGGAAATGTAAAAACGTGCCAGCCAGCGCACTGGCCAGAGTGGCGACAGGCGCATCAGCGCGAGAATGAATCCCAGCAGTAAGCCAAAAAACATGCCGCCGATGCTGAGTTGCAGCGTATACCCAGCCCCTTTAAGCAGGAACGGCAAAGAATCAATAACCAGTTGTATACTTTCTTGCATGAGCGTTTCCGGGGCTAGACGTGAGGATGATAGGCGAACAGCGCAGGCGCGCCGCCAGTATGAATAAATAGAATCGGCCCTTCGTCTTTGAAGCGTTTCTGACTGATGCCATCCATCAGCCCCGCCATCGCTTTTCCGGTATACACAGGATCAAGCAGAATGCCTTCCAGCCGCGCCAACAGTTTCACCGCTTCCATGCCTTCGTCGTTCGGCACGCCGTAGCCAGGCGCAAAATAGTCATCCCAGAGTAAAATTTCCGCTGATGCGCTCAGTTCCAGTTCTTTCGCTATTGCCTGTTGTAGGTTAACCACTTTTGGCAACTGGTCAGCAACGGAACGTGACACGGTCACGCCAATCAGTTCGCTTTCTGGCATTAGTTGTTCCAATCCTACTGCCAGTCCAGCGTGCGTTCCGGCGCTGCCCGACGCCACCACCACCGAAGAAATATTAACCGCCCCTTCACACTGTTGCGCGATTTCCAGCGCGCTCTCCACATAGCCCAGCGCGCCTAAAGCATTAGAACCTCCAACCGGAATGACATACGGACGGAACCCTTGCGCTTCGACTCGCGTTGCCAGCACTTCCAGTTGGGCATTGGGATCGGTCAGCGCATCGCACATTTCAATCTGGGTATTGAAGAGATCCAACAACAAGCGATTGCCGTTGGTTAAATAGTTTTCTGCGGCTGTTCCGATAGGATTTTCCAGCAGTGCCACACAATGCAGCCCAAGTTTTGCGGCGACGGCGGCAGTCTGGCGCACGTGGTTAGACTGAATCGCTCCGGCGGTAATCAGAGTGTCGGCACCTTCACGCAGGGCGTCTGCCGCGAGAAACTCTAGTTTGCGTAATTTATTGCCACCCATCGCCATCGGTGTGACGTCATCCCTTTTAATGAAAATTTCCCGCCCAAGATAATCAGAAAGACGCGGCAGATATTCGAGCGGCGTTGGTGCGCCGATAAACTCCAGCCGTGGGAAACGAGTTAAATTATGCAGTGGCATAAAAGCCTCCGGTGTGTGTTGTTGTGATATTGTTATTATGCACGCAAAAAACGCTTAAATAAAAAAGGCGCTAATTAAAGCACCTTTTTTGTCATTATGCCCCGTCCAGAACAGCGTTGACACATTTCTGGCTGTGATTTCACCCGATGGATGCAACACACTGGTTGAACCGCTCTGCGGGTGATTCATACTCTGGCGTTTTATCGGTCTTTCGTTGAGCGTCTGGCAACTGTAGTAGTCACGGATTCCGGGTGATGGCATGTAGTGCATTAATAGAATCAGGTTTGTGGTCCCGTGATACTGTTGAATGTCCGATGGATCATCAGGAACGTAACTGTGTAAAGGCTGCTTATATCCATAAAGCAGAACATCTGATGTCCCCTGGTTACGAGTATAACTTCTCCTGGCATTTTCGGTTGTTCAAGTCTGGTTATCCCCCCATTCATTAATATGAAGATCATTATCTCTGCATTAATTATTATTTATACCCAAGTCTATTTTTAGGAAAAGAATATTATATTCTCCGAGAATATTTTCAGACACTTTTCCTATAAAAGAAGCAGAGAAACACTCACTATCTAAAATTACACTAATCAATAAACAAACTAACATCCAGAAAACATTACAATTTCAAATTACTTGTCAAAAAAAATCAACCTGATTGCTTGAGATAGATTTTTTCTGTTTATTTGCAATAATGCTCGCTCGCTTCGATCATTTGTATGATGATTAGATAATGCATATTACTTCTCAATAACATTACACAGTCAAACTATTTAACCAACATTCTTAAACAAAAAAATTGGAGCTTTTGTGAAAATCAAAATTAATAAAAAAGAAAGGTTTAATGTATATATAAACAACAGAAAAACATTCGGCATAACGCAAGAGGGAATGAAGACAACGTTACTATGCAGCCTTATATCTGCCACTCTGGCCATTCAGCCTGCTTTGGGAGCCAAAATGGAAGTTACTCTTTCTGAAGGAAACCCTACAGAAATATCTGAAAATATCATTGGTGCTGATGGCCCGCAGGATAGGTTGGGTAGTGATGATGGAGAAGCCGGTGAAGATGCTCTCATTGTTAATGTTGTACCAGGTTCGTTACAGGATGAAAATATCCTGACAATTAACAGCGGAACTTACATTAGTGGCGGTGAAGGCGGATGGGCTGGTCATGATGATGATCATACTATGAAGGGCGCTGCAGGAGGCCAGGGCGGCACAGCTATTACTGGAAATAATTTTACTCTTGTTAATTCTGGTGATATTTCCGGTGGTAAGGGGGGTTGGGGAGGTTATGGTAATGGCGGAGGCGATGGAGGTGAAGCAGGTACCGCTATTTCCGGAGATGATCTTACCATTACGAACAACGGAAGCATTACGGGTGGCGATGGCGGAATGCCTGGAGCCAGTGGTTATGGCGATGAAAGCGGTGGTTTAACTGGGACTCCTGCTGTTGGTGGGACTGCCATATCTGGCAATAATCTTCAAATAAGCAATAACGGAAATATCACTGCCGGGCAAGGTAGTAGTGGTGCCTGGTGGGCGGTATGGGGATCTTCTGCCGGCAACGGAGGGAATGGAGGCACGGCTATATCCGGAAATAATATGGAGATAACGAATAATAATCACATTACAGGGGGCCAAGGGGGGGATGGTGCTCGCGGTGGTGAGGGTAGTGTCGAATTTACTACCGATCAGAATATTAATGGGAGTAGCGGTGGTAGTGGTGGTATTGGAGGGTCTGCTATATATGGTAATAATATTAAGATAAATAATACGGGAGATATAACTGGCGGACAGGGGGGCACTGGTGGTGAAGGTGGTACAGATGAATATGAACACGCTGGTTCAACTACCCTTGGTACTGGTGGTACTGGTGGAATTGGAGGTACCGGTGGGATTGCCATATCTGGAAATAATATTGAAATAAATAATTATGGAAATATTATTGGCGGAAATGGCGGTACTGGTGGTGATGGAGGTAATCCCGGTGAAAGTTACGATACTGGAAATACTGGTATCGGAGGTAATGGTGGCAACGGAGGTAATGGTGGCACTGCTATATCCGGGAGTGATATTACGATAAATAATCATGGCAGGATATTGCCTGGTAGTGGCGGAAATGAAGGTCACGGTGAATTTCCCGGGGGGATATCTGGTAACAGAGGACAAGATTGTGACACCGCAATATCTTTGAATGGTGGAACTAACTCGTTGAATCTCTACGCCGGTTCTACCATTCAAGGTGATATTGTTTTGAATAGTGCTGTAAATAATGCTGATGGTAATTCTCTGTCCATTACAAATAAAGACTCCGCCAGCTCTGAAATAAAAGGCAATCTTAGTGCGGGTACAGGTACACATGTTTACGTTTCGGGAGCTGATGTCACCTTTAGCGGAAGTTCGGTATTTGACAGAGATTCATCGCTGAATATGAGCACAGGTTCCAGTCATTTAACTGCCAACAGTATTCAGTTCAATAACGGTGCAGTGCTTAATGTTGATACTGCCATGACAATATGGAAGAAAAATGAGTACGGCTTGTTGACGACCTCCGACGGCATAACAGGGCTCTCTGAAAATAATATTTATCAGCATAATAATCTACTGAGTGATGGTGCTGAAGACTATGTTTTAACATCACTTAGAGGTAACGGGCAGACAGTAAAAGAGGTCAGTTCTTCCCTGAAGTGGAATGACCCCTCAGGAAATGGATATGGCACGTTTGATCTGAGAAATGGCGCGGTGTTAGAGCTGAAGGTACGGCTTGCAGATAACAATGCTGCTCAGTTATCTCATGGCTGGGATGGAAAAACGCTGACCAAAGCCGGCGAAGGAACACTGATTCTGTCCTCCCAAAACACTTACACGGGTGTAACAGACATCCGTGGCGGCAATGTCCGCATGAACAGCAACAGTGCTCTGGGACAGACCAGCGAGATTCGCCTGGCAGCTGACACCATGCTGGATATGAACGGTCACAGCCAGATCGCAGGTAAACTGAACAGCGCAGCAGGTTCCATACTGAACATTAATAGCGGTAATCTGACCCTCACAGGTGGAGGCCTGTCTGCAGGCACCCTCATCGGCTCTGGCTCCCTGAACATCAGCGGTGGCGTGTTCGCTATTACTGGTTCCACCCGCGCCCTGAATGCCACCACCACTATCGCAGAAAAGGCAATGGTGAAGGTGCTTACTACTGACGGACTGGGAGCAGGCTCGGTTAACACTGCCGGCACACTGATTCTGGGCAAGGCTGATGCACCTGTCATGCTTGCTAACAGCCAAGTCACCATCGCTCAGCAGGGGACACTCTCTGGCTCTGGTGGTGTCGCCGGGAACGTAACCAACAGCGGTACTCTTGACCTGAGAGCCGATGCTCCGGGTAATGTACTGACGATCGGAGGTAACTATACCGGTAATAATGGCTTACTGCTCATGAACACCGCTCTGGGGAATGACAGCTCCGCAACAGACAAACTGGTTATTAAAGGCAATGCTTCCAGTCAGACCCGAGTGGTTGTTATAAATGCAGGTGGTACCGGAGCACAGACACTGAACGGTATTGAGTTGATTCATGTCGACGGAAATGCTGACAGTGCTGCATTTATTCAGGCCGGGCGTATTGCCGCCGGGGCTTATGACTACACGCTGGGACGTGGTCAGGGAAGCAACCGTGATAACTGGTATCTGACTAGTGGTAAAAACACTCCGTTCCTGCTGCGCGCTCTGAAAGCAATGCAACCCCCTGCCCCTGAACCTGCTCCGGGTGGTCATGACAACGACCTGCGTCCGGAAGCTGGCTCCTACACAGCGAACATTGCTGCAGCAAACACCATGTTCGTATCCCGTCTTTATGAACGCCAGGGGCCGATGCATTACACCGATGTGATTACCGGTGAGCAGAAAGAAACCAGCATGTGGATGCACCATGAAGGGAGACACAACCGCTGGCGTGACGGTACAGGCCAACTGAAAACACAGGGTAACCGTTACGTCCTGCAGATGGGCGGTGACCTGGCTCAGTGGAGCCGGAACAGCTCTGACCGCTGGCATCTGGGGGTTATGGCTGGTTACGGTAATGACCATAACAATACAGATTCTGTACGTACCGGATACAGTTCAAAAGGCAGTGTGAAAGGATACAACACAGGTCTGTATGCCACCTGGTATGCTAATGATGAGACACATAGCGGGGCTTATCTGGATAGCTGGGCACAGTACAGTTGGTTCGATAACAATGTGAAAGGTGACGGACTGCCGGGGGAATCCTGGAAATCAAAAGGTCTGACAGCCTCACTGGAAACCGGTTATGTCTGGAAAACCGGTGAGTTTACCGGTAGCCATGGCAGTCTGAACGAATGGTATGTCCAGCCTCAGGCTCAGGTTATCTGGATGGGCGTAAAAGCTGATGAGCACCGCGAACTCAATGGTACCCATGTTGAAAGCACCGGTGACGGTAACCTCCGTACCCGTCTGGGCGTGAAAACCTGGATTAAGGGGCACAACAGAATGGACGACAGCAAATCCCATGAGTTCTGTCCGTTCGTTGAGGTGAACTGGCTGCACAACACCCGTGATTTTGGCACCCGTATGAACGGTGTGACGGTACATCAGGACGGTGCCAGCAATATCGGAGAAGTAAAAACCGGTGTTGAGGGACAGATAAATGACCATCTGAACCTGTGGGGCAATGTGGGTGTACAGCTCGGTGACAAGGGATACAGTGACGCCTCTGCCATGCTGGGTGTGAAGTATACATTCTGAACCGGGTAGTGTAGTGGTCAGTAATACTGTTCAGCTCTTTATCAGTCAGTGAATGAGGGAAACGGGATAACCTGTTCAATGACCAATGGTTATGATTGCTACCAGAATGCGCTGGCTGAACGAATAAATGAGATCCTGAAAAATGAGTTTTACTCTCGCGTCCTACAAACCTGACGTAGACCTGGGAAATGGTAAAAAAATCCGTGACAATTTATAACCATTAGCGACCACACCTGGCACGGAAATACAAAACGCCCGATGGAGTTCATCAGGCGTTTTACAGACAGAAAACTGTCAACTTAAATCAGGACTAGTCATTATGCGATTATTTGGTCACATCAGCACCAAACCATTTTTCGGAAAGAGCTTGTAGAGTGCCGTCTTTTTGCATTTCTGCAATGGCATCGTTAACCGCTTTCAGCAGGTCTTCGTTACCTTTACGCAGCGCCACACCTGACTCCTGGCGGGAGAAGGCTTCGCCGGTTACTGCCAGCGTATCATTGGTTTTTTTCACCAAATCCAGCGCAGCCAGACGATCAACCAGGATGGCATCAATACGACCTACGCGCAGATCCTGATATTTGGTCGGATCATCATCATAGGTACGCACATCAACACCCTGAACATTCTGCCGCAGCCACTCTTCATAGTTAGTCCCCAGACCAACGCCAACTTTTTTACCTTTCAAATCGTCGGCGGTTTTAATGGTGCCTTCATTACCTTTTTTCACCAGCGCCTGAATACCGGAAATGGTGTACGGGGTAGAGAAATCGTATTTTTTCTTACGTTCATCAGAGATGGTGACTTGATTAATCACCACATCGATGCGCTTAGAATCCAGTGACGCCAGCATACCGTCCCACTTTGTCGGTTTTAATGCGGCTTCCACGCCCAGATGTTTTGCCAGTTGTTGCGCAAATTCCACCTCAAAACCGGTCAATTTACCGTCATCGCCCTGAAAGCTAAACGGCGGGTAAGTCCCTTCCAGTCCCACCAGCAAAGTGCCCCGCTCTTTCACTTTATTGAGCAGACCTTCGTCGGCAAAACTTTTCACGCTCATACCCGCAACCAGCGCCACGGCCATAACCCCCATCAGCGCCTGACGTCCCAGATGTACTAATTTCATATTCACCCCGAATGTTGTTATGTTGGTTTGCAGTGTAGAGCCATTGTTCGAAGACACAAAAACAACTCTGCTACATCTTATTCTTATTTAATATATATCAGAAGCTGACAGGCTGGGGGATTTCTGCGTAAGGTCACCACGGGTTTGCATCTGGTAGCACTGGTACTTACGTAATGCGATGCGATAATTATTGGTGCTGGTGGTGGGCAGCCAGGGAGCCAGGTTTTCATCAAGAAAACCATCCTGCAGCAGGTCGGAGGAAATATCGTGTTCGCTTAAATAATTACCCAAACGACGTAGACGTACCACATATTCACGCACAGTGCCGGGGCTCATTTCAGTATGATCAAAGAGAAACTGTTTAAAGCCGATAATATCAAAAAAATCACTCTGGGTTTTGCAATGTAAATCGCCGCAGAAACGGCATAATGCCGCCCATGATTTTTGTTCCTCAAACCAGCCATTTTCATCAAGCAGCGTATCAAGGCGAGATATCGCTATTTTATTCACTATCTTGCCATCGCGCACGAGAGTAATACGATCGAGTAATTTACGGCAATATGCGCAATGAGTCTGGCTATGTTTAAAGTCTTTAAGATAGCGGCTTAATGGCCGCCTTTTCTGGTGCTGCACCATTATTAAGAACTCCTGGTATTCAAAATTAATGTGCGGCATTTACCTAAGTTATAACTTACCCAGTTTGGTGCGTAACCGTTTAATAGCCTGGCTATGTAACTGACTGACCCGAGATTCACCGACTTCCAGCACTGCGCCAATCTCTTTGAGATTAAGCTCTTCCTGGTAATAGAGCGTTAATACCAACTGTTCGCGCTCCGGTAACATTTCGATGGCTTCCATCACCCGCTGACGCAAATTACCGTCCAGTAATTGCTGCAATGGGTTATCCCGCTGATGATCGTCAGTAACCAGTTCAATGCTATCACCGTGCTCTTCGCGCCACTCATCATAGGAGAAAAGTTGGCTGTTATTCGTATCAAGCAACATTTGTCGATAGTCGGCGATTTCAATCCCTAAACGTTCTGCCACTTCAGTTTCTGTGGCATTGCGGCCAAGCTCCTGCTCCAGTTGCCCTATTGCCTGCGCCACTTCACGTGCATTGCGTCGCACGCTGCGCGGCACCCAGTCACGGCTGCGAAGTTCATCCAGCATAGCACCACGGATACGCTGCACTGCGTAAGTTGTAAATGCCGTTCCTTGCAGGGCATCATAACGTTCAACAGCATTAAGTAATCCAATGCCGCCTGCCTGTAGCAGATCGTCAAGTTCTACACTCGCGGGCAGTCGAACCTGCAGGCGCAATGCTTCGTGACGCACCAGCGGGATATAACGCTGCCACAGCGAATGTTTATCCATTACACCTTCAGCGGTATAGAGTGATTTCACGATAAACAGCCCTGCGTTATATAAATAATCGGCATAATTATCCGTTTCTGCAGGTTTTTTAATCGGACGATTAATGGGTGAAATAAGGGTTATTTGAGGTAATCGGTAAATAACGAGCAGAATAACCCCGCCGGAACGGGGTTAAGATAGCTGACAACGTCAGCCTCATCTTGCCGGATGCGGCGTAAACGCCTTATCCGACCTACGCGAATATGCAAATTTATTAATTGCGATTCACCTTTTAGGCATGATAAGCGCAGCGCATCAGGCAATTTGGCGTTTGCTGTAGTTATATTACGACGATTAGCCCTGCAGCAGAGACAGAACTTGCTGCGGCACCTGGTTAGCTTTAGACAGCACAGAGTTACCCGCCTGCTGGATGATCTGCGCTTTCGACATGTTAGACACTTCGGTCGCATAGTCGGCGTCCTGAATACGGGACTGCGCTTCAGACAGATTGGTGGTGGTGTTGTTCAGGTTAGTGACCGCAGAATCCAGACGGTTTTGAACGGCACCGAGGGAGGAGCGGAATTTGTCAACAGAAGCAATCGCTTTGTCCAGCAGCGCCAGCGGATCGCTGGTCGAAGCACCTGCAAATTCAGTATCTGTTGACATCTTAATTACTGTATTAATATTTGTAGTGGCCAGAATATCTGTACCATTAGTACCAGCTTTATAATTTTTACCATCAACTGTCACAAAACCAGCTGCATTGCCCGTTGTAGGATCATTTGCAACTTTAACTGCAACACCGTTTTTAGTCGCAGTGGCACCGTCAGCAGTAGTGTAAGTTACATCAGATGTGTTAATTGTCACTTCACCACTAGTCTGATTCAGCGTTGCCGCATAATAATCACTACCAGATTTAACAACGTAATTTCCTGTAGCGACCCCATCTTTATCAAGAATATTATGCAGGCTTAAGTTATTAGTATCCGCAATACCTAACGTTGTAGCTGTTGTTGCTGCAAATGTAACATTTTTCGGGGCCCCTGTGGCCTGAGGTACACTTGTAATCGAATTGCCAACATTTAAAGAATTACCGTCTACGGCAAATCCTTTCAGCCCCAGCGTGGAAGAATCAATTTTCTGCAAGTCGATAGAGATGGTCTGCCCATCATTCGCGCCAACCTGAATCTTCATGGAACCATTTTTCGCCAGCACGTTCACGCCGTTGAACTGGGTCTGACCGGAAACGCGGTCAATTTCATCCAGACGGGATTTGATTTCGTCCTGAATAGAAGACAGGTCAGAATCAGAGTTAGTGCCGGTCGTCGCCTGAACGGTCAACTCACGCACACGTTGCAAGTTGTTGTTGATTTCAGACAGTGCGCCTTCTGCGGTCTGCGCCAGAGAAATACCGTCGTTGGCGTTACGCGCGGCCTGAGTCAGGCCTTTAATGTTAGAGGTAAAGCGGTTAGCAATCGCCTGACCTGCGGCGTCATCTTTCGCGCTGTTAATACGCAGACCAGAAGAGAGGCGCTCGATAGAAGTCGACAGCGCAGACTGATTTTTGTTGATGTTGTTCTGAGTGATCAGCGAGAGGCTGTTGGTGTTAATGACTTGTGCCATAATTTTTATTCCTGTTTTTTAGCTCTACGGTTTAAGTATCGGGCTTCCACCCTTCGGCTTCGTCGCCGTCAACCCTGTTATCGTCTGGTCTCTCACAACCTTTAGAATTTTTTTCTAGCGGTCGAAATACTCCCCTTCCTCGTTGCTGTTCGTGTCATTAAGCCAAAAAATAAATCGTAAACTTTGCCCCGCTTACGCCGATAACCCCGGTATTCGTTCTACATGTCGCATGATTAAGGAATCAATATGGCTAGTATTTCAACGCTTGGGGTTGGGTCGGGGCTGGACTTAAGCAGCATCCTCGACAGTCTGGAGGCGGCAGAAAAATCTACCCTGACGCCGATATCAAAACAGCAAAGCTCTTACACCGCGAAACTGAGCGCCTACGGGACGCTGAAAAGCGCACTGGAGAGTTTCCAGACAGCCAACACAGCACTGAATAAAGCCGATTTATTTACCGCCACCTCAACCACCAGTAGTTCATCGGCTTTCAGCGCCACCACCACGGGCAGCGCGATTGCCGGGAAATACACCATTAGCGTCAGCCAACTGGCGCAGGCACAGACGCTGACCACCAAAAACAGTCAAAAAGACAGTAAAGCCGCCATCGCCACCAGCGATAGCGTACTGACCATCCAGCAAGGCGGCGGTAAAGATCCGGTCACGATTGATATCAGCGCGGCTAACTCGTCACTTTCCGGTATTCGCGATGCCATTAACAACGCCAAAGCTGGCGTCAGCGCCAGTATCATCAATGTAGGTAACGGCGAGTATCGTCTGTCCATCACCGCTAACGATACGGGCAGCGATAACGCGATGAAACTTAGCGTCAGCGGCGACAGCGCCCTGGAAAGTTTTATGGGTTACAACGGAACTTCAGGTGATAGCAGCAATGGCATGATTGAAAGCGTCACCGCGCAAAACGCCAAACTGACGGTCAATAACGTTGAGATTGAAAACAGCAGTAACACTATCAGCGACGCACTGGAAGATATCACCCTCAACCTGAATGACGTCACCACTGGTAATCAGACACTGACCATCAGTAAAGACACATCAAAAGCTGAAAATGCGGTTAAAGCGTGGGTGGATGCCTATAACACATTGCAGGATACGTTCAGCAGCTTAACCAAATACACCGCCGTCGATGCCGGCGCAGAAAGTCAGGACTCCAGCAATGGCGCATTACTCGGCGACTCCACACTGCGTACCATCCAGACTCAGCTTAAAACCTTGCTCGCCAATACCCACAGCAGTTCAAACTATAAAACGCTGGCACAGATTGGCATTACCAGCGATGCCAGTACCGGCAAGCTGGAAATCGCGACCGACAAGCTGCAAACGGCGCTGAAGAAAGATGCCGCTGGCGTCGGTGAAATGTTTATTGGTGACGGTAAAAGTACAGGGGTAACCACCGGCATTAGCAGCAATCTGACCAGTTGGCTCTCCTCCACCGGGATAATCCAGGCAGCAAAAGATGGCGTCAGCAAAACGCTGAACAATTTGACTGATCAGTACAACGCAGCCAGTGAACGTATCGATACCTTAATGGCGCGCTATAAAGCCCAGTTTACCCAATTAGATGTGTTAATGAACTCGCTGAACTCCACCAGTAGCTATCTGACACAGCAGTTCGATACCTCAAATAGCAGCTCGAAATAATCTTCAGGAGAGACTATGTACAGCGCAAAAGGCACCCAGGCCTATGCCCAAATTGGCGTCGAAAGCGCCGTAATGAGCGCCAGCCAACAACAATTGGTCACCATGCTATTTGACGGCGTGTTGAGTGCACTGGTAAGAGCGCGCCTGTTTATGCAGGACAACAATCAGGAAGGAAAAGGCGTCTCTTTGTCAAAAGCGATCAGCATTATTGATAACGGGCTGAGGATCGGTCTTGACGAAGAAAGCCAGGACGAATTAACCCAGAATTTGATAGCCCTGTATAGCTATATGATCAGGCGTTTGCTGCAAGCCAATTTACGCAACGATGTCTCCGCAGTCGAAGAAGTGGAAACGTTGATGCGCAACCTTGCCGATGCCTGGAAAGAGTCTTTACTCTCCCCTTCTTTGATTCAGGATCCTGTCTGATGAACCACGCACCGCACTTGTATTTTGCCTGGCAACAACTCGTCGAAAAAAGCCAACTCATGTTACGCCTGGCGACAGAAGGACGATGGAATGAACTCATCGCCAGCGAAATGGAATATGTCAATGCGGTGCAAAAGATCGCACACCTAACGGAAGAAACGGAACCCTCTGCCATGATACAGGAGCAACTCAGACCGCTGCTGCGCCTCGTTCTGGAAAACGAAAACAAAGTAAAACAGTTATTGCAGATTCGGATGGATGAACTGGCGAAACTGGTCGGTCAGTCATCAATGCAAAAATCTGTGTTAAGCGCCTACGGTGATCAGGGGGGCTACGTGCTGGCGCCGCAGGAAAACCTCTTTTGACGCTTAAAAAGATGATGGCTCGCGAATAATCCGATTACGGCTACGCTTCTAATGTTCCCCTTGAGTGGAGTCGAAGAATGCGTAATCCCACGCTGTTGCAATGTTTTCACTGGTATTACCCGGAAGGCGGCAAGCTCTGGCCTGAACTGGCCGAGCGCGCCGACGGTTTTAATGATATTGGTATCAATATGATCTGGCTGCCACCAGCCTATAAAGGCGCATCGGGCGGGTATTCGGTCGGCTACGACTCCTACGATTTATTTGATTTAGGCGAATTTGATCAAAAAGGCAGCATCCCCACCAAATATGGCGATAAAGCACAACTGCTGGCCGCCATTGATGCACTCAAACGCAATGACATTGCGGTACTGCTGGACGTGGTCGTCAACCACAAAATGGGCGCAGATGAAAAAGAAGCCATTCGCGTACAGCGCGTCAATGCTGACGATCGCACGCAAATTGATGATGAAATCATTGAGTGCGAAGGCTGGACGCGTTACACCTTTCCCGCTCGTGGCGGGCAATACTCGCAGTTTATCTGGGATTTCAAATGTTTTAGCGGTATCGACCATATCGAAAACCCAAACGAAGACGGTATCTTTAAAATCGTCAACGACTACACCGGCGAAGGCTGGAACGACCAGGTTGATGATGAGCTTGGTAATTTTGACTATCTGATGGGTGAAAATATCGATTTTCGCAACCATGCCGTTACGGAAGAGCTCAAATACTGGGCGCGCTGGGTGATGGAGCAAACGCAATGCGACGGTTTTCGTCTCGACGCAGTAAAACATATTCCGGCCTGGTTTTATAAAGAGTGGATCGAACACGTGCAGGAAGTCGCGCCAAAGCCGCTATTTATTGTGGCGGAATACTGGTCGCGCGAAGTTGATAAGCTGCAAACGTATATTGATCAAGTTGAAGGCAAAACCATGCTGTTTGATGCGCCGCTACAGATGAAATTTCACGAAGCATCACGCATGGGGCGCGACTACGACATGACGCAGATTTTCACCGGTACGCTGGTGGAAGCCGATCCTTTCCATGCTGTTACGCTGGTCGCCAATCACGACACCCAACCGTTACAAGCCCTTGAAGCGCCGGTTGAACCGTGGTTTAAACCGCTGGCTTATGCCCTGATTTTGCTGCGGGAAAATGGCGTCCCTTCCGTGTTCTACCCTGATTTGTACGGTGCTCATTACGAAGATGTCGGCGGTGACGGACAAACTTATCCGATAGATATGCCGATAATCGAACAGCTTGATGAGTTGATTCTCGCCCGCCAGCGTTTCGCCCACGGAGTACAGACGTTATTTTTCGACCATCCGAACTGTATTGCGTTTAGTCGCAGCGGTACTGACGAATATCCTGGCTGCGTGGTGGTCATGTCAAACGGCGACGATGGCGAAAAAAACATTAATCTGGGGGAGAATTACGGCAATAAAACCTGGCGCGACTTTCTGGGTAATCGACAAGAGAGCGTAGTAACCGATGAAAATGGCGAAGCGACCTTCTTTTGCAACGGCGGTAGCGTCAGTGTGTGGGTTATCGAAGAGGTGATTTAAAACCGATCACTGAAAATACACTCATCGTTATTGCGGGGGCGCTACAGTTCCAGACCCGATAAGCTTGCGCATCGGGCACTTTTTTTGACATAAAAATCCCCCAGCGCCAGGGGGATTTCATTACGGTAGTGGCGTCGGCAACGGCGCTTTTTCCAGCACGGCAGCACATTCAGCCGTCGGTCGATTCACGCGTTCCATTGTCATGCCGTCATATTCGATAGTGTTACCGTCACGTTCAATTTCATATAACTCACGTTTGACAGTAACGTTAGTGAGATCATCCGATATCAGCGTCAACTTACCCGGTAAAGCAATCACCCGCTGCCACTGACGACAATCCAGCGTATCCCCCTGTTTAGTAACAATCAGGCTACCTATCGCTTCAGGGCTGACCAGAGCACGTTGTGGCCCTTTGGTCTGCCAGTAGCCCGCCAGCCACTCTGGCGCGGGTGCTTTCACAACATTGTTATAATTTTCAACTTCGGCACAGCCAGCCAGCAGCATAAGTGCGCCTGCAATTGCGAGTTTTTTCATCATTCATCCTGCATGAGAAGAAAAGAGGATTGTGGCATTAATGCCTTGATGCTGCCAGCCTTTCCAGACCCAAGGTGAAATTTGATCTAACCATTATTTTTGTGAATTATTGACCCGAAAATAAATTTACATGGTGTATGATTCGCTGCTCTTGTTACAAACCTTCTGAGTTCAGAGGCTACATACATGTCATGGCAGCAATTCAAGCAAGCCTGGTTGATTAAATTCTGGGCCCCCATCCCCGCAGTCATCGCGGCGGGTATTCTCTCCACTTATTATTTTGGCATCACCGGCACCTTTTGGGCAGTTACGGGTGAATTTACCCGCTGGGGCGGTCAGCTCCTGCAACTGTTTGGCGTCCATGCTGAAGAGTGGGGTTATTTTAAAATAATTCATCTGGAAGGATCGCCATTAACCCGCATCGACGGAATGATGATTCTGGGTATGTTTGGCGGCTGTTTTGCCGCTGCTCTGTGGGCCAACAACGTTAAATTACGTATGCCGCGCAGCCGTATCCGCATTATGCAGGCCATTATTGGCGGTATTATCGCCGGTTTCGGCGCACGTCTGGCGATGGGCTGTAACCTGGCTGCGTTCTTCACCGGTATTCCGCAGTTCTCGTTGCACGCCTGGTTCTTTGCTATCGCCACCGCCATCGGCTCATGGTTTGGTGCGCGCTTTACCCTACTGCCGATGTTCCGCATCCCGGTAAAAATGCAGAAAGTCTCTGCCGCATCACCGCTAACACAAAAACCGGATCAGGCACGGCGTCGCTTCCGCCTCGGTATGCTGGTATTTTTCGGTATGCTGGGCTGGGCGCTGCTGACAGCAATGAATCAACCGAAGCTGGGGTTGGCTATGCTATTTGGCGTCGGCTTTGGCTTACTGATTGAACGCGCGCAAATCTGCTTTACCTCGGCGTTCCGCGATATGTGGATCACCGGACGAACCCATATGGCGAAAGCGATCATTATCGGTATGGCGGTGAGTGCCATCGGTATTTTCAGTTATGTACAGTTAGGCGTAGAACCGAAAATAATGTGGGCGGGTCCGAACGCTGTCATTGGTGGGTTACTGTTTGGTTTTGGTATTGTTCTGGCAGGCGGCTGTGAAACTGGCTGGATGTACCGCGCGGTGGAAGGCCAGGTGCACTACTGGTGGGTTGGCCTGGGCAACGTTATCGGCTCGACGATTCTGGCTTATTACTGGGATGATTTCGCCCCGGCGCTGGCAACCGACTGGGACAAAATCAACCTGCTGAAAACCTTTGGCCCAATGGGCGGCCTGCTGGTGACATATTTGATGCTGTTCGCTGCGTTAATGTTGGTTATCGGCTGGGAGAAACGCTTCTTCCGCCGTGCGGCGCCGCAGACTGCTAAGGAGATCGCATGAAAAATATCGTTCCTGATTACCGTCTAGATATGGTGGGCGAACCCTGCCCTTATCCGGCGGTCGCTACTCTTGAGGCAATGCCGCAGTTAAAGAAAGGCGAGATCCTCGAAGTGGTCAGCGATTGCCCGCAGTCAATTAACAATATTCCGCTGGATGCACGTAATCACGGCTATACCGTACTGGATATCCAGCAAGACGGGCCGACCATTCGTTATTTGATTCAAAAGTAATCTTTTCTCCCGCTGTTTCAGGCAGCGGGAGTGTCTATGCTACAAATGCTCTGCTGTAGAGGCAGAGAAAAGTACGCGATATATCAGACAAATATTCTCAAGGATTTATGGCAATCCTGAAATGAACTAGTGATGAAGCATCTCATCCACAATTTCTTTCGTCTGTAACTGATAAGGATAATAAGTTGGCCAGTTATCCATCTCTTCAAGTAATTGCTGTTGTGACGTATTGCCCATAAATATATGGAAATGAGAGGATTTCCGGGGGGCAATAATATGATCGCTAAACTGCACAAACTTCGGTGCTTTACTGGCAGGATCACGGCACTCAAACAGATAACGAACACCTTTCTTTCCTGATTTATATGTCAATATCTTGAATCCACTATAATTATATTTACAGGAAGTCACCTCCTCTCCTCTGTGGAACTCCATAACACCATTTTCGATACCGATTGTGTCAATATCCGTCGCATATCCCTGCTGATAATAGGACTTAATATCCGCAAATGATTTACCCGGTTCTTTTTTTGCTTTCATTTCAAAAACAGGATCAAGGTCACCACTTTGAAGCAAGGGGTATACCGATTGCCAAATACCATCCCAGTCAGTGAGTGACCTGTCTTTCACGTTATCATCATCAAAAATACCCTTTGCTGCTTTTTGTTCTATTTCTGTCAGTGGTGCCCCATGCGAATGATGCCCATGAGCAAGTGTATAGTTGCCAGTCAATAGTAACCCCAGCGCAAAAGCCAATTTATTAACAACCATCATCCAGTTTATCCTCTCGTTTCAACATTCATTAAATGTTATAACATAACATTTTGCGAGTGCAATACTGAAGAACGAATAGCAAAACCTAACCAGACACACGCATCATAACCCTATATTTAGTACGTCTTTGTCACCCGCATTAAGTCATCGGATCTGATTGAAGGAATAGCACCAATCATGCAAACTACAAACTCTCACAACTAACAAGAGATTATTCCCTCTGATGGATCAGGTTGCTATTTTCCAAAAGATGTTTGAGCAAGTGAGAACGGAGCTAAACTTTTCCTGGTTTTACACAGAGTTAAAACGTCATCATATTGCGCATTACATTTACTATCTTGCTACAGATAACATTAGGATCGTCACACACGATGACAAGGTGTTGTTAATAAGAGGAAGCAGAAATCTATTAAAAGTCAGTGCCACTAAGAACCCTGAGCAAGTAATAAAAGCAGCCCGGACTCACATTTCCAGAAAGTCTACTTTTCGGGAATATTGTATAACGCTCGCGAATGCGGGTGTCTTCCGGTGGGTTACTGACGTTAATGATAATAAACGTCGTTACTATTCTATCGATAATACACTCTTATATATTGAAGATGTTGAAAACAATAAACCCTTAATTTAAGTGTATTAGCTCATCTCAGATCTGACAGTTATCCGTTATTTTTCCAGGTATCTGTCAGATTATCTCTTCCCTGACACCACTCACGCGCCATAGCAACTTCCAGGCGGGAGGCTCATGGAAAATATCTGTCAAAAATTGTTATATTATAACAACGATAGTTTTTCCATGACTGAGGAGAACACACATGAAAATCAATGGTGTAAGTAAAGCCATTTTTCTTTTTGCACTGCTAACCTCAACGGCCTCTGCCGCTGGCAAGGACGTTAATGTTGAGTTCAGGAAGGGGCATAATAGTGCGCAGTACTCAGGAGAGATAAAAGGATACGATTACGACACATATAACTTCTATGCCCAAAAAGGCCAGAAGGTGCACGTCAGCATCTCCAATGAGGGAGCTGATATTGTCCTCTTTGGGCCCGGAATCAGCGATTCGGTTGATCTCTCCAGATACTCTCCCGAGCTTGATGACAACGGTCGGTACATCCTTCCCGCTTCCGGTAAATATGAGCTAAGGGTGCTTCAAACCCGCAATGACGCTCGTAAAAACAAGGCTAAAAAATACAGCGTCAACATACAGATTAAGTAAACAGAGAACGACGGGGCTATCCCCTGAGGGATCCCCAGAAAATTTAGT
>NZ_AEJZ01000320.1:0-4421 GCF_000208525.1 Escherichia sp. TW14182 | reverse complement strand
CTTCCGATCTTACTTGACATAGAAGATAAAATAAATGATTCGAACATGGCTATTATAAATCTGAATATAGAGAAAAATAATATTACTAATATATTAAAACTTGCAAAACCGTTGGTATCATCGCCTTTTATCATAAGGAATATTGCTGTAAGCAATGAGCAATATGTCAATTCAGGAGACGATATCGTAGATATTGAACTTCTGGATAAGTTTTTCATTGATGTTAAAATTGATCCTGTGTCTGAACAAGGAAATATCAAAGAAAAAAAGATAAGATATCGCTCTTTGGTCAATGGATTATCCGGTTTAGCATCTGTAGTCCGTATCACCCGTACCTTCGAAAATGGCCAGGATGATAAAAGTTCTGGTTTGAGGGTTGTAACATTAGCCATTGATGGTGATCATAAAAAACTCGCTGAATTACTCGATACTGCTTTTGAGATTGAAATAAAGTGATTAAATTAGATATTTATGAAAAACAGTTCAAGGATAAAAAAATCCTTAGTTCTATATCTGTTAATGTTGAAAAAGGTTCATTTCATGTTATTACAGGGCCTTCCGGGGTCGGAAAGAGTTCACTGTTAAACATACTTGGTTTGTTGGATAGTGAATTTGATGGGAATTATGAGTTTTGTGGTAAAAATATTAATCCGAAGGATTACAATAAAACTTCTCGTATAAGGAAGGAGTATTTTGGTTTTATATTTCAAGATTCTCTCATTAATGAAAAACAAAGTGTACTACGTAACATTCTATGCTCCGTAGATTATCCTTATTTAAAATTCGCAGAGAAAAATGCGCATACCATGCTTGAAATCGTTGGACTCCCTATGCCTGATATGAAGGTTATGAACCTTTCAGGGGGAGAAAAACAGCGTCTTGCTCTTGCAAGAGCTTTAATAAAAAAACCTAAAATTCTTTTGGCCGATGAACCCACCGCGAGTCTGGATAAAAATAATAAAAGGATTATTATGAATATTTTATCCGAATATAATAAAGATGGTGGAAGTGTCGTCATGGTGACACATGATCTTGAACTAATCACAAGCGACATGAGTTTAATTAAATTAGAGAACAACTAGCCAACAAGATGTTTTTGCATATTTTATTATTTATCTTCTTGCTTTGTTATTATCTGATTTCTAAAGGTAATATTAAGTTATTTTTATTTTTCGTATTAATATATTCTTTTGGTTTGTCATTTGAAATGGTTAATGAATATTTTTTTTCGTTAACTCCAACAGTTTATTTCAATTCGATTATTTTATTATATGTTGCTTTATGTAATACCCTGATATTTACCCTATATTACAAGTTATCAAAGAACGGTATTTGGGGATGTGCGATATACGCCGCTGCGATTACCGCTATTTCAGCGATAAAAATATCAATCCCATTAAACCCAATAATATTATATTATAAATACAACCTATTTATTCTACCGCAAACAAATTCTCCCTTGCTTAATCTGTATGTTATAAATTTATTACCAGCATTATTTTTTTGTTGTGATTTTAAAAAAATAATGCTGGTAATTCTATGCTATTTGGCTATGATATTACCCTGTCGCATGCTAATTTCAGATAAAATACCAAAGAGTAATATCGCTGTTATTCAAGTTGGTCTTTATTATAAAAATGGAGGAACACCTGAAAGGTTTTATAATGACATGGCGAAATTTATAAAAGAAAACAGTGTTGACCTTATTGTTTTTTCTGAGAATGTTTACTTTGGTTATAAGAATGAAGTTATTAAAAAAAATACGGATGATTTGTTACTAAAGATTAAAACTGATTCAACACTTAAGCAAAAAGCATTTTTATTTAATTTTTTTGGATACAAAAAGTTTAATAATGTTATATCCATGTTCTTGCATGTGGATAATTCGCAATTACATCAGAAAACAGCATTAATTCCTTTTATAGAAAAAAGAGGCGTATTCAATGCTCCAGAAAAGCTTTCATCAGAATATCTAAATATCGATAAAAAAATAAAAAATAATAATACATTTAAGCTTCATGGCTTAAGTTATAGCATATATATATGCTATGAAGCACTGTTTCCTGAAAAATATGTACACAACGGGGTCGTAATAACACAATCTGATTATATAAGGCTTAATAACGGTAGGGGATATAAGACTACATTGGTTAACGGTAGCTTACTTGCAAAGTTTTCCGTTGCACCAAACACCAAGTTAATAAATGTCCAGAATTATGGTGGAACTATTGTTTTTAATAATGATTGGGAAATTGACTGGGATATTTATAACAAATCCAAAAAAGAACATTTTTTTGTGGTTACTTTATAATACAGCGAGGGAGTGTTGTTGAAATTTTTGTGAGCTATTTACGTGCCCACATATTATTCAAGTCTTGCATATATATGCTGAGTAATTAAATTCCCCTGTGCTATGCCAGTTACTCCATTCGCTTCTAAGTAGCTGATCCTAATACCGCTACACTTTAGCCAGCCCATGCTTTCCACCGGGGAATGGGCTGACGGTATCCATAAAGTGACGAACCTTTTTCAACAGTTGCCACATTGAACGGCACTGGTGATTTCGGGTTATTGTTTCATGAAGCGCCTGCCACAACCGTTCGACATGATTGACCCATGGCGAGTAAATTGGCTGATAAATCACCCTGAACTTTGGGTTTGCTTTCAGCCAGCGCAACGTTTCACAGCTTTTGTGGGTGATGTAGTTATCGACAATGAGCGTAATCTTTTTTGCCCGTCAGTATGTCTCCTTCAGATGTTTTAACAGCCTGATAAATAAGGATGAACCTTTACTGTTTCCACCCACGTAGCTGACTTTGCCCGTACCACTGTGCAGCGCACCGGCAAGATAGTACTTTTCATTCCGGCCCGGCGTAACAACGCGCTTTTGCTGCCCGCGTAACTGCCAGTCTGCGCCGATTTTGGGATTGAGGTGGATCTCCACTTCATCTTCGTAAAACACAGGGTGTTCTATGCTACAACTGGCTAACGCTACATTAATCGCTGCCATTTTTTCTTCCTTATTCGGGCTCCGGATACGCAGTGTTGGTGCTGCTCTGCGCCATACCAGTTCGGCTGCAGGTAACCATCGCCGGGAGAATGCTTAACAAGCTCACGCAGCAATGCGCAAATATGCTCGAACGGCCAGCGCCTCTCACGTCCTGACGGCAATGACTTCAGGCCTTCAACACCCGACAGCGTGAACCAGTTAATCCAGCGACAAATCGATGAGCGAGCACAGCAGAGTGTTCTGGCAGCATGACTGACGGTGTCACCACGATGCAGCATCAGCATGGCTGTGAGCCGCCGGGCGTGGTTTTTTGTCCTTTGTTTTATGGATCGTTTTCTGGATCAGGCGTCGTTCAGTTCTGGGTATTGGTGCTATGATCGGCACTGCTCCGTCCGGTTGGTGATTTGGGATATTCAGCGATTGATCAGATCGCATAATCGACTCTGTAACAGCCTGAACGGTGTCGGGGTGGTAACATAGGTTAGGAAACAGGGTGCGGATGCCATCATGGCGCGGGTCATCAGTCCACTAACGACGCCGGATATATGGCAGCAAATCAGTGGTTGTATATTGAACAACTATAATAGCGTCAGATCTCACCATTATAACGGTGGGCTGACACCGAAAAAATTAGAGAACAGATAACGTTCTTAGCGTAAAACGGTGGTCAATATTACTTGACTACTACAAGCAATGGTTGCTGGCTAACCACAGTAAGGGTTATCCATTAATCGTGTTGACAAAGCGTTATGAGTTGTTTTCCTCTTATCTGCCATTGCACAGCAAATATCTCGTTCTCCCAACAAATAATGATCCGCTGTTTATTCCAGTTCACTATCTGATAATCCAGAAAACCTTGATCTGTCTGTAACTTGCTTGCCTTAAACGCACTCTCTTTCGCTGAAAACGCCAGTGTAAGCACCACAGAAAAGGGTAAATTGCTGACCACAAGCAGCTCGTATTCTGCTGGTGTCATAATGCTGTCTTTCAACTCTTCCGCTGCTTGTGCAGAGAAGATCTCTTCGATATCAATACCCGTTGGTTGATGGGATACCACCGCTAATGCCGTAGCCTGGCAGTGACTAATACTGCCGTATAACCCGGCAGGCCAAAGTGGCTGGCGACGTTCACCGACAGGGGGGGCGTACTTAAAGCCAAATTCCCGTAAAGCATGAACAGCAGCAATCCGTCCGGCTAAATGTTCGGCTTTGCGTTTCCGTCCGGCATGTTGCAGTTGTGCGTAGTGTGGCAGCCAGAGTAAATCCTGCTCGCGAAAACTCACCGGATCGAACTCAACAAAATGCAGCGTATGTCCGGCAAAGGGGAGGGAGGTATGCGTAGTTTTCATGTCGACCATATTAGGAGACTGATGACAAACGCAAAACTGCCTGATGCGCTACGCTTATCAGGC
>NZ_AEJZ01000321.1:0-15992 GCF_000208525.1 Escherichia sp. TW14182 | reverse complement strand
GGCGTGAACGCCTTATCCGGCCTACAAAATAGCGTAAATTAAATAGATTGCACTATCCTCGTAGGCCTGATAAGCGTAGCGCATCAGGCAGTCATAAGTAAAAAGGGCGATCTTCCGACCGCCCTTTTTCTTATTTAATATGTTTACGCGTTTTTCAGAACTTCGCTAACAATCTCGACTGCTTCTTTCTCGATCTGCTTGCGATGTTCTTCACCGAGGAAGCTTTCGCAGTAGATCTTGTATGCGTCTTCCGTGCCTGACGGACGCGCGGCGAACCAGCCGTTGTCAGTCATCACTTTCAGACCGCCAATAGAAGCACCGTTGCCCGGAGCAGCAGTCAGGCGCGCGGTAATTGGGTCACCTGCCAGAGTGCTGGCGCTCACCATTTCCGGAGACAGCTTAGACAGCGCCGCTTTTTGTGCGGAAGTCGCAGCTGCCTGCAAGCGGTTGTAGCTCGGCGCACCAAAGCGTTTCGCCAGTTCGTTGTAGTGTTCCTGCGGGTTCTTACCGGTGACTGCGGTAATTTCCGCAGCCAGCAGACACATGATGATGCCGTCTTTATCGGTTGACCACGGCGTACCGTCGAAACGCAGGAAGGAAGCCCCCGCGCTCTCTTCGCCGCCAAAGCCGAAGCTACCGTCGAACAGACCATCAACAAACCATTTGAAGCCTACCGGTACTTCTACCAGCTTGCGCCCCAAATCGTTGACCACACGGTCGATCATCGCAGAAGAAACCAGCGTTTTACCCACGGCAACATCTTTACCCCACTGCGGACGATGCTGGAACAGGTAGTTGATTGCCACCGCCAGGTAGTGGTTCGGATTCATCAAACCTGCCGGAGTGACGATGCCGTGACGGTCATAATCCGGGTCGTTAGCAAACGCCAGATCGAACTTATCACGCAGTGCCAGCAGGCCCGCCATCGCACACTCAGAAGAGCAGTCCATACGGATCGCGCCGTCTTTATCGAGGTGCATAAAGCGGAAGGTTTGATCGACCTGATCGTTAACGATGGTCAGGTTGAGGTTGTAATATTCGCCAATGCGCTTCCAGTATTCGATACCGGAACCGCCCAGCGGATCAACGCCCAGCGTCAGGCCAGCTTTCTGAATCGCCGCCATATCAACGATATCCGCCAGACCTTCCACAAACGGCTGCACCAGATCCTGCTCTTTCACATGACCGGATGCCATCGCTTCGTCGAGGGAGATACGCTTCACGCCTTTCAGGCCATCAGCCAGCAGTGCGTTAGCTCTGTCTTCCACCACTTTAGTGACGTTGGTATCAGCCGGGCCACCATTTGGCGGGTTGTATTTGATACCACCATCTTCCGGCGGGTTATGGGACGGCGTAATCACGATACCATCTGCCAGCGGGCCACCTTTTTTGTTGTGAACCAGAATGGCATTGGAAACGGCAGGCGTCGGAGTGAAGCCATTGTTTTCCTGCACAATAACGTCTACACCGTTCGCTGCCAGCACTTCCAGTACGGAAATGAACGCAGGTTCGGACAGGGCGTGAGTATCTTTACCCACATAGCAAGGGCCAGTGATGCCGTTTTTCGCACGTTCTTCAGCAATTGCCTGAGCGATCGCCAGAATGTGCGGCTCGTTAAAGCTGTGGCGCGCTGCACTGCCACGGTGACCGGAAGTACCGAATTTCACCGCATGCTCCGCATTCCCTGCTTCTGGTTTCAGTACATAATATTGCGCCGTCAGTTGGGCGACGTTAATCAAATCACTCTGTTGTGCAGGTTGACCTGCACGATTGTGGATTGCCATTGCTTTGTCCTTTATCTGCAACGTTTTAGATAGTTCCGCAAACCTTCTCAATCAATTCCGCCGGGAATTGCATCGACTGCATGATGTGTTCGATCATGCTGCATTTACGGCCGGTGTTAGTGTTGGTGATCACCCAATACGGCGTGCCTGGCACATGTTTCGGCTTGGTCTGATTACCATTTTTCAGCAGCGTTTGTTCATCTGCCGCAAAGTAAACGCGCGTGCGACCATGCAACGATTCCGTTGCCTCGGCAAATGCCTGAGCGTCAAGAGAATATAGTGTAGACAACAGCAGCATAAAGCGGTTGACCGCGCGCTTCTGCTCTGCGTATTCATCGGAAAGCAGAAGTTCACGCATTGCGCGTACTTTGTCTTTAATCGTTTTGATCGGCTTCGCTTCGACGATAGCAGGCGACGCAATGCGAACCTCTTTCGTCACCGGAGCAGCAGGCTGTGATGCGGCGGAAAATTTCAACATGCGCCGTAAAATGTCGGATGCGCTCTCGCCGATATGCTTAGTGTGGCTGGCAATATAGCTGTAGAGTTCATCATCAACTTCAATCGTTTTCATCTTAATCCAGTGCGGTGTCTTAGCTGAATACAAGTCGCCAGGAGTATATGAATAAATCCCGGCAGCGGATAGCGTCAAGCCTGGCTTGCAGAAAAACTCGGATTAAACCTTATTTGTTGCAGCCCTGTGGCACAATGGTCAACATAATACCCTAACCCGACTTCGCGAAAAAAAGAACTTTGCCATGAAATTGAATATCCGCGCGCAATCTGCACAAAACCAGCATAATAATTCTCCCATCGTCCTCGTCCACGGTTTGTTTGGTAGTCTCGACAACCTCGGCGTTCTGGCGCGCGACCTGGTGAGCGACCACAATATTATCCAGGTCGATATGCGTAACCACGGACTTTCACCGCGCGATCCTGTGATGAACTATCCAGCAATGGCGCAAGATCTGCTGGATACGCTGGATGCACAACAGATCGAAAAAGCGACGTTTATCGGTCACTCTATGGGCGGTAAAGCCGTTATGGCGCTAACTGCACTGGCCCCCGATCGCATCGATAAACTGGTGGCGATCGATATTGCGCCGGTTGATTATCACGTGCGTCGTCATGATGAGATTTTCGCCGCCATCAACGCCGTCAGCGAATCCAGCGCGCAAACGCGACAGCAGGCAGCAACGGTGATGCGCCAACATCTGAATGAAGAAGGGGTGATTCAGTTTCTGCTGAAATCTTACGTTGATGGTGAATGGCGTTTTAACGTGCCAGTGTTGTGGGATCAGTATCCGCATATTGTTGGCTGGGAGAAAATCCCGGCATGGGATCACCCTGCCCTGTTTATCCCCGGCGGTAATTCACCGTATGTCACTGAACAATATCGTGATGATTTACTGGCGCAATTCCCGCAGGCACGGGCGCATGTGATTGCGGGTGCGGGTCACTGGGTACACGCCGAAAAACCTGATGCGGTACTGCGCGCCATCCGTCGCTATCTCAATGATTAACGCAACTGATTAAAAACCCAGCGTCCGCGTCGCTTTCCGCGCGTGGGCGTTGGCGTGACTCATCGCGCTGATGTATTATGGCGCGCTATCCATCCGGGCAGACGCCCGGCTGATTGTTTCCCCCGAAGTCACCAAGATCATGGCCAAAGAACAAACGGACCGTACGACATTAGATCTGTTCGCGCACGAGCGTCGACCGGGACGACCGAAAACCAATCCGCTTTCGCGCGATGAACAGCTGCGTATTAATAAACGCAACCAGCTAAAACGCGACAAAGTACGTGGTCTTAAGCGCGTCGAACTGAAGCTGAACGCGGAAGCTGTCGAGGCGCTGAATGAGCTGGCAGAGTCGCGCAATATGAGCCGTAGCGAACTGATCGAAGAGATTTTGATGCAGCAGTTGGCGGCACTGCGTAGTCAGGGCATCGTTTAAATTTCCACTTTCATGTAGCACAGTGTGCAGTCCTGCCCGTTTGCTGATTCCGCAAGACTGCCTGTTCTGCTATGATTGCCTTTATCCGTGGGCAATTTGCCCCCCCCATTTCAATAAGTTTCAAGAGGTTATTTCACTCATGGCTATCACTGGCATCTTTTTCGGCAGCGACACCGGTAATACCGAAAATATCGCAAAAATGATTCAAAAACAGCTTGGTAAAGACGTTGCCGATGTCCATGACATTGCAAAAAGCAGCAAAGAAGATCTGGAAACTTATGACATTCTGCTGCTGGGTATCCCAACCTGGTATTACGGCGAAGCGCAGTGTGACTGGGACGACTTCTTCCCGACTCTCGAAGAGATTGATTTCAATGGTAAACTGGTTGCCCTGTTTGGCTGTGGCGACCAGGAAGATTACGCCGAATATTTCTGTGATGCATTAGGCACTATCCGTGACATCATCGAACCGCGCGGCGCGACTATCGTGGGTCACTGGCCAACTGCGGGCTACCATTTCGAAGCATCAAAAGGTCTGGCAGATGACGATCACTTTGTCGGCCTGGCTATTGACGAAGACCGTCAGCCGGAACTGACCGCTGAACGCGTGGAAAAATGGGTTAAGCAAATTTCTGAAGAGCTGCATCTCGACGAAATTATCAACGCCTGATGTGATGCGGTGTAGGCTAATGTCTACGCCGTATTAATAGATAATGCCAATCAAAATAATTGCTACAAATTTGTAACTTTTGCCGTAGTACCTGTACAATGTTCCAGTATTGAAGTGGCCTTGCCGATGTAAATGTAAGCTAAGCCACGTTTTTATTAACAATATTTGCCAGGGACTTGTAGTTTTCATTTAGGCGTGGCAATTCTATAATGATACGCATTATCTCAAGAGCAAATTCTGTCACTTCTCCTAATGAAGTGAACCGCTTAGTAACAGGACAGATTCCGCATGACTGATAACAATACCGCCCTAAAGAAAGCTGGCCTGAAAGTAACGCTTCCTCGTTTAAAAATCCTGGAAGTTCTTCAGGAGCCGGACAACCATCACGTCAGTGCGGAAGATTTATATAAACGTCTGATCGATATGGGTGAAGAAATTGGTCTGGCTACGGTATATCGCGTACTGAACCAGTTTGACGATGCCGGTATCGTCACCCGCCACAATTTTGAAGGCGGTAAATCCGTATTTGAACTGACCCAGCAACATCATCACGATCACCTGATCTGCCTCGACTGCGGCAAGGTTATTGAATTTAGTGATGAATCTATCGAAGCGCGTCAGCGTGAAATCGCCGCGAAACATGGTATTCGCCTGACTAACCATAGTCTCTATCTTTACGGTCACTGCGCCGAAGGCGATTGCCGCGAAGATGAGCACGCGCACGAAGGCAAATAAGTCAGCCTGAACGAGAAAAGCCAACCTGCGGGTTGGCTTTTTTATACCAGGGAAATAAGAACAAGCGAGAGTTACAGCCCTCGCTTTTTTTGTTTTTACTGCGTAGCGTTATTACTGCGAATTTCCTGCCAGACTTTATCGCAATCGGCTTTCACTGCCTGGTCGTTACCGGTTTGCGTTGCGCGCAGACACTGCTGATAATCCAGTACCCGCACACTTTCCTGGTCGGCAAACTGCTGATGTTGTTTCTCTTTCTTCAGCACGTTTAACACGCTCTGGCAGGCCTCAATTTTTTCCGGCGAGCCTTGTGCTGTGTTGATGCAGGCGCTGTAAGCTTCTTTCAGACGACTGTCTTCCTGTGGCGCGGTTGATTGCGCACAAGCCACCAGCCCCGATGCCATCATGGCGATGAGAATCAGTTTTTTCATAGCAAATTCCTCAAACGCGCGGCAGGCGAAATGCCTGCCGCGTCGGGCATCAGAAGATAGTGAACGGCGCGATAACCATGAATTTCACGTCACGCTCATCCTGGAAGATGTTGCCGTAACCGCCACCCCAGCTTGGGATGTCGGAGTGGTTGTCGTATTCGGTGAAATGCAGTTTGAACATCGTGCCCTTGGCGCGACCGTCCTGAATGGTGTAGACCGCATCCAGACTGTAAGCAGACTCTTCGATAGTCCGGTTTTTGTCGTAGTACGCATCCGGATTGCTCTGCCATGTCGCTGGTTTGGCATCCCATGCATAAACGTAGGAAGCGCCGATGGCGAAGCCGGGAAGATTCCAGTTTTTCAGGTCATACATCGCACCGAAGAAGACCGCTTTTTCGCCGTTGGCGTTAAAGTCAGAGCGGTTATCCCACCAGATATCCAGGCGACCGTTCGAGGAAGCGTAGGTTGGGGTCATACGTTGCAGGAAGTATCCCTGCTGACCATCGGCTTTAACCCAGGTGCCTTCGAGGCGCAAATCCACTACGTCAGCCGCCCGGTAGCCAAAGGTCAACGCCTGCAGCCAGGCGGTGCCGTCATAAAGATCGTTGACGCTGCGATCGTCAACTTTGTCGCGCGTACCGTAGAACTGGTAGCTGGTGGTTAACGGGCTACCGGCGATATCAAATTTATAGCTGGCTTTGGCAAAATATTGATCGATATACCCTTCCGCCTGACCAAACGCCGCTTCCAGTACGAAGTTATTTTTGAAGTCGTACTTCGCCCCGAGGGAGTGCAGATAATCAACTTTGGTGGTTTTATCGTTCTGATAAAACTCATCCATTTCCAGATGCCACGGCGCTTTGTATTCGTTGGTCCACATGTAGGAGAAACTCAACGCACCGGCATCGCCGTAATCAAAATTCGCCCCGGCTTCCGCACCCTGATAAGTACCCGGCATAAAGCTCCAGTGCGGCGCTAACAGCGTCTGACCGGTTGGCTGAATATAACCAGCCCTCGCCCACGCCGGACCGTATTTAAATTTAGCCGCTGCTTTATACAGGCTTATACCGCTTTTATCGCCGGACCAGTCTTCGTCATAGGCTTTATTACTTTTTGAAAACGCGATTTCGTTCGGGTGAGAGCTGTCGCCGTTTTCTGCCATTTCAATCGCCGTAAATGCGGCAATATCAAGGCCGAACATATCAGCAGCATAACCAGACTGAAAATCGAGGTTGGCGTTCCAGGTGGAGTGAGAAAGGTTGGTTTTGTATTTGTCACCGTCGGTAACATCTTTACGGTCGCGTTCACGCTGCCAGTAATAGATACCGCCGGTTAAGGTTGAATCGTCGATGAATCCTTCGGCGCGAGCCTCCGGCATTGCCATAAAGCCCGACATTGCTGTAACACCGGCGATAGCCAGCGCCAGCGTACTACGTTTGCCACTAAACGCACGCATGGGTTAATCCTCTTTGACGTATAAATTGCTGCACCACAGGTGAACAGCGAAAAAAATAAAAATTAAAAAAGTAGCGTTGAGAAAAGTCTCGCTGACTACAGGAACAGACTATTTTTCGCGACGCGAATTATCAATCTCTTTCTGTAACGAGAATGTAAGAACATGAGCAACCGCACATATTTTGATGATTTTTGTTACAGGATTTAAGTTTGCAGCAGAAGAGTTTGTAGAAGAAAAAATATGTGGCTTTCCAGTAGGATGAAAGCGGTTACATTTTATTTAATTATGATTTGTGTTTTTAAATTTATTTTACGGATAAATTGCGAAGCGGAATTAATTCGCGATGATAAGCAGAAAAAACGCCGCAGAGCGCGGCGTTTGGGATTTTTGTATGTTTCATGCCGGATGTGGCGTAAACGCCTTATCCGGCCTACAAAACCACGCAAATTCAATACATTGCAGAGTTCACGTAGGTCTGATAAGCGTAGCGCATCAGGCAATTTAGCGTTTGAGACTGTTTGTGTGTTTCTTGCAGGATGCGGCATTTACGCCGCATCCTGCATGGTGAAACTTAAAATTACTCACCAACCTTCGCCCAGGTATCACGCAGCCCAACGGTGCGGTTAAATACCGGTTTTTCCGCCGTAGAATGGCGGCTGTCGAGGCAGAAGTAACCTTCACGCTCAAACTGGAACGCTTTACCCGCTACCGCGTCTTTCAGAGACGGTTCAGCAAAGCCCTGTTTGATGACCAGCGATTCCGGGTTAATCACCGACAGGAAATCATCCGCAGCGCCTGGATTCGGCACGCTGAACAGGCGATCGTACAGGCGGATTTCAACCGGCAGCGCATGTGCCGCGCTTACCCAGTGAATAACGCCTTTGACTTTACGACCATCCGCCGGATCTTTGCTTAAGGTGTCGGCATCGTAAGTACAGAAGATGGTGGTGATATTGCCTTCGGCATCTTTCTCCACACGTTCCGCTTTAATGACGTAAGCATTACGCAGACGCACTTCTTTACCCAGCACCAGACGTTTGTACTGCTTGTTAGCTTCTTCACGGAAATCGGCGCGATCGATCCAAATCTCACCGCTAAACGGCACCTGACGGCTACCCATTTCCGGTTTGTTCGGATGGTTCGGCATGGTGACCATTTCGCCTTCGCCCTGATAGTTTTCGATAACCAGTTTCACTGGATCGATAACCGCCATAGCGCGCGGGGCGTTTTCGTTGAGATCTTCACGAATACAGGATTCCAGAGATGCCATCTCAATGGTGTTGTCCTGTTTGGTCACGCCGATGCGTTTGCAGAACTCACGAATAGAAGCCGCAGTGTAACCACGACGACGCAGACCAGAAATGGTCGGCATACGCGGATCGTCCCAGCCTTCTACGTGCTTGTCGGTCACCAACTGGTTCAGCTTACGCTTGGACATCACGGTGTATTCCAGATTCAGGCGCGAGAATTCGTACTGGCGCGGATGAACAGGAATGGTGATGTTGTCCAGAACCCAGTCGTACAGACGACGGTTGTCCTGGAACTCCAGCGTACACAGAGAGTGCGTAATGCCTTCCAGCGCATCGCTGATGCAGTGGGTGAAGTCGTACATCGGGTAGATGCACCACTTGTTGCCGGTCTGGTGGTGTTCAGCAAATTTAATGCGGTACAGCACCGGATCGCGCATCACGATAAACGGCGAAGCCATGTCGATTTTCGCACGCAGGCAGGCTTTACCTTCTTCAAAACCGCCGGTACGCATTTTTTCGAACAGCGCCAGGTTCTCTTCAACGCTGCGGTCGCGGTACGGACTGTTTTTACCCGGCTGCGTCAGGGTGCCACGGTATTCGCGGATCTGTTCCGGCGTCAGTTCATCGACATACGCCAGGCCTTTATTGATCAATTCGATCGCATAGGCATGGAGCTGATCAAAATAGTCGGAGGAGTAACGAACGTTACCAGACCAGTGAAAACCTAACCATTCAACGTCGTTTTTGATCGACTCTACGTACTCGATATCTTCTTTTACCGGGTTAGTGTCGTCGAAACGCAGGTTGCACTGGCCTTTATAGTCCTGAGCGATCCCGAAGTTCAGGCAGATAGATTTCGCATGACCAATATGCAGATATCCATTTGGTTCTGGCGGGAAACGGGTGTGTACTGTGGTGTGCTTGCCACTGGCCAGATCTTCATCAATGATCTGACGAATAAAGTTAGTCGGGCGGGCTTCTGCCTCACTCATCGTGGATTCCTCAAAGCGTAAACAACGTATAACGGCGTATGATCTTATAAGCGGGACAGGCTGACAACTGTTAGTTAGAGAAAATAGAAAATCTCACTGAGATTATGGGGATGATTGATGAAAAAAAAAGCGGCGAAGATGATATCCGCCGCTTTTGCCACTCCTGTGTCATTGTTGGATGCGACGCTGGTGCGTCTTATCCAACCTGGACTGAGCTTTTGTAGGCCTGATAAGACGCGTCAAGCGTCGCATCAGGCATGAAATAGATTACTTTTTGATTTCATACAGCGGCGTTTGACCCGCCACAACATGACCCTGGGCTTTAATGATCAGACCGCTGAAATCGTCGATATTGCTGCAAACCACCGGGCTAATCATCGAACGAGCGTTAGCATTCAGGTAATCCAGATCCATTTCCAGAATCGGTTGCCCTGCACTTACCTGCGCCCCCTCTTCCACCAAACGCTTAAAGCCTTTACCTTCCAGCGCCACGGTGTCGATACCCATGTGGACGACGATCTCCGCGCCTTTTTCGGTTTCCAGGCAGAATGCGTGGTTGGTGTTGAAGATTTTTACGATAGTCCCTGCGGCTGGTGATACAACGATTTTATCCGTCGGTTTCACCGCCACACCGTCGCCCACCGCTTTGCTGGCGAACGCTTCGTCTGGCACCTGATCCAGTGCGACAACATCACCAGTAATCGGCGATACCAGCTCAGCGATAGACACTGCATTTGGTACAGCCTGTGGTTTTGCTGCCGGCGCGGCAGTTGCCGGAGCCGTTTCAGCAGAAGCAGCAGCTACCGGGCCACGAGCAACGACTTTCTTCATCGCATCACCGATAGATTCCGCTTTCGCACCAACAATCACCTGGATGGTCTGTTTGTTCAGTTTCACCACCCCAGAAGCACCCAGACGTTTACACATCGCATCGTTGACGTGGGCTGAGTCACCCACCGTCAGGCGCAGACGGGTAATACAGGCGTCAATCGCTTTCAGGTTGTCGCTACCGCCAACCGCAGCAATATAGTTGGTCGCCAGTTGAGTCAGACCTTCTTCAGTGTTGCTGTTGGCTTCTTCAGTAACAATTTCGTCTTCTTTATCTTCACGGCCTGGCGTTTTCAGGTTGAACATGCGGATAACTGCACTGAATACCACAAAGTAGATAACGAAGAAGATAACGCCCATCACCAGCAGCATCCAGACGTTCTGGCTGGCTGCCGGCAGGTTATACATCAACGCATAGTCGATGGCGCCCGCAGAGAAAGAGAAGCCCGCGTGAATACCCAGCAGCGTTGCCACAAACAGGCTGATACCGGTCAACAGTGCGTGCAGGAGGTACAGCAGCGGCGCAAGGAACATGAACAGGAATTCCAGCGGCTCGGTAACACCAGTCAGGAACGCGGTGATAGCAACGGAAAGCAGCATCCCGCCAACCATCGGACGACGCTCTTTCGGTGCTGCGAAGTACATCGCCAGTGCCGCACCCGGCAGACCAAACATCATGATCGGGAAGAAGCCGGACATGAACATCCCTGCAGTGCCGTCACCGGCATAGAAGCGGTTGATGTCGCCGTGGAAAACCGTCCCTGCCGCGTTGGTAAATTCACCAATCTGGAACCAGGCAATGGTGTTCAGCACCTGATGCAGACCAGTTGGGATCAGCAGACGGTTGATGAAACCAAAGATACCGGAACCCAGCGCGCCCGCAGAAACGATCCATTCACCACCAGCATGAATAGCGTGCTGCACCGGTGGCCAGACATAACCAAAAATAGCCGCCAATACCAGGCAGAAGAAGCCTGTGGCAATCGGCACAAAACGTTTACCACCGAAGAAGCTCAGGAAGTCCGGCAGTTTAATATCGGACCAGCGGTTATAGGCTGCACCACCGACCAGACCGGTAATGATACCCGCCAGTACACCCATGTTGATTTCCGGGTTGATGGTCACCATCGCTTTGGTTAACACAAAGTAACCTACCGCACCTGCCAGCGCCGCCGCACCTGCGCTGTCTTTGGACCAGCTGGATGCCACGCCGATGGCGAAGATTAATGCGAGGTTATCAAAAATCGCGCCGCCCGCCTGGGCAATAAACGCAACGTTAAGTAAATCTGGCTGACCGAATCGCAGCAACAGTGCCGCCACCGGCAGTACTGCGATAGGGAGCTGTAACGCCCTACCGAGTCGCTGAAAAAACCCTAAAATATTCATCTTATTCCCCCTACGAGAACCCTATTTGGCTCGTTTAAAGCCGTTTTTTATTTTGCTGCAAACTGTACTGCCGATGTTCTGTAATCATATTGTTAGATCATCTGCTACAGAGTGTGTAAAAAATTAATTCGTACCGCAAATTAAACGCGTGTCTTTTGTGAGTTTTGTCACCAAATATCGTTATCATTACTCCCTTTTACTGGCTAAACCAGAAAACTTATTTTATCATTCAAAAAATCAGGTCGGATTGACGCCTCTCTGCGCAAATCCAGGTTACGCTTAAAGATGCCTAATCCGCCAACGGCTTACATTTTACTTATTGAGGTGAATAATGAGACTGATCCCCCTGACTACCGCTGAACAGGTCGGCAAATGGGCTGCTCGCCATATCGTTAATCGTATCAACGCGTTCAAACCGACTGCCGATCGTCCGTTCGTGCTCGGTCTGCCGACCGGCGGCACACCAATGACCACCTATAAAGCGTTAGTCGAAATGCATAAAGCAGGCCAGGTCAGCTTTAAGCACGTTGTCACCTTCAACATGGATGAATATGTCGGTCTGCCAAAAGAGCATCCGGAAAGCTACTACAGCTTTATGCACCGTAACTTCTTCGATCACGTTGATATTCCAGCAGAAAATATCAACCTTCTCAACGGTAACGCCCCGGATATCGACGCCGAGTGCCGCCAGTATGAAGAAAAAATCCGCTCTTACGGTAAAATTCATCTGTTTATGGGCGGCGTAGGTAACGACGGTCACATCGCATTTAACGAACCAGCCTCCTCCCTGGCTTCTCGCACCCGTATCAAAACCCTGACTCATGACACTCGCGTTGCTAACTCTCGTTTCTTTGATAACGATGTCAATCAGGTGCCAAAATATGCTCTGACTGTCGGTGTTGGTACATTGCTGGATGCCGAAGAAGTGATGATTCTGGTTCTGGGTAGCCAGAAAGCACTGGCGCTGCAAGCCGCAGTTGAAGGTTGCGTTAACCATATGTGGACCATCAGCTGTCTGCAACTGCATCCGAAAGCGATCATGGTGTGCGATGAACCTTCCACCATGGAGCTGAAAGTTAAGACTTTAAGATATTTCAATGAATTAGAAGCAGAAAATATCAAAGGTCTGTAATTGTTATCCCTGCCCTGACACCTTGCTCAGGGCAATATTATTTTTAAAATCGGGGGTCGGAATGTATGCATTAACCCAGGGCCGGATCTTTACCGGTCACGAATTTCTTGATGACCACGCGGTTGTTATCGCTGATGGCCTGATTAAAAGTGTCTGTCCGGTAGCGGAACTGCCGCCAGAGATTGAACAACGTTCACTGAACGGAGCCATTCTCTCCCCCGGTTTTATTGATGTGCAGTTAAACGGCTGCGGCGGCGTACAGTTCAACGATACTGCGGAAGCGGTAAGCGTTGAAACGCTGGAAATCATGCAAAAAGCCAATGAGAAATCTGGCTGTACTAACTATCTGCCAACGCTTATCACCACCAGCGATGACCTGATGAAACAGGGTGTGCGCGTAATGCGTGAGTACCTGGCAAACCATCCGAACCAGGCGCTAGGTTTGCATCTGGAAGGTCCGTGGCTGAACCTGGTGAAAAAAGGCACTCATAACCCGAACTTCGTGCGTAAACCCGATGCTGCGCTGGTTGATTTCCTGTGCGAAAACGCTGATGTGATTACTAAAGTTACCCTGGCACCGGAAATGGTTCCTGCGGAAGTGATCAGCAAACTGGCAAATGCCGGGATTGTAGTTTCTGCCGGTCACTCCAACGCAACACTGAAAGAAGCGAAAGCCGGTTTCCGCGCAGGGATTACCTTTGCCACCCATCTGTACAACGCGATGCCGTATATTACCGGTCGCGAGCCAGGTCTGGCGGGCGCGATCCTCGATGACGCCGACATTTATTGCGGTATTATTGCCGATGGCTTGCACGTTGATTACGCTAACATCCGCAACGCCAAGCGTCTGAAAGGCGACAAACTGTGTCTGGTCACCGACGCTACTGCACCAGCAGGCGCCAATATTGAACAGTTCATTTTTGCGGGTAAAACAATATACTACCGCAACGGACTTTGTGTGGATGAAAATGGTACGTTAAGCGGTTCATCCTTAACCATGATTGAAGGCGTGCGTAATCTGGTCGAACATTGCGGTATCGCACTGGATGAAGTTTTGCGTATGGCGACGCTCTACCCGGCACGTGCAATTGGCGTTGAAAAACGTCTCGGCACGCTCGCCGCAGGCAAAGTGGCCAACCTGACCGCATTCACACCTGATTTTAAAATCACTAAGACCATCGTTAATGGTAACGAGGTCGTAACTCAATAAGAGAAAGTATGACACCAGGCGGACAAGCTCAGATAGGTAATGTTGATCTCGTAAAACAGCTTAACAGCGCGGCGGTTTATCGCCTGATTGACCAGTTCGGGCCAATCTCGCGAATTCAGATTGCTGAGCAAAGCCAGCTTGCCCCCGCCAGCGTAACCAAAATTACACGTCAGCTTATCGAGCGCGGGCTGATCAAAGAAGTCGATCAGCAGGCCTCCACCGGAGGCCGCCGCGCTATCTCCATCGTCACTGAAACTCGTAATTTCCACGCTATCGGCGTACGACTTGGTCGTCACGATGCCACCATCACCCTGTTTGATCTCAGTAGCAAAGTGCTGGCAGAAGAACATTACCCGCTGCCTGAACGAACCCAGCAGACGCTGGAACATGCCCTGCTGAATGCCATTGCTCAGTTTATTGATAGCTACCAGCGCAAACTGCGCGAGCTGATCGCGATTTCCGTGATCCTGCCTGGGCTTGTTGACCCGGACAGCGGCAAAATTCATTACATGCCGCATATTCAGGTGGAAAACTGGGGGCTGGTAGAAGCACTGGAAGAGCGTTTTAAAGTGACCTGTTTTGTCGGCCACGATATCCGTAGTCTGGCGCTGGCAGAGCACTACTTCGGTGCAAGTCAGGATTGCGAAGACTCCATTCTGGTGCGCGTGCATCGCGGAACGGGGGCTGGAATCATCTCTAACGGGCGCATTTTTATCGGCCGCAACGGCAACGTCGGTGAAATTGGTCATATTCAGGTTGAACCGCTGGGAGAACGCTGCCACTGTGGCAACTTCGGCTGCCTGGAAACTATCGCTGCCAACGCTGCCATTGAACAACGGGTGTTGAATTTATTAAAGCAGGGCTACCAGAGCCGTGTGCCACTGGACGACTGCACCATCAAAACTATCTGCAAAGCCGCGAACAAAGGTGACGGTCTGGCGTCGGAAGTGATTGAGTATGTCGGTCGTCATCTGGGTAAAACCATCGCCATTGCTATCAACTTATTTAATCCGCAAAAAATTGTTATTGCCGGTGAAATCACCGAAGCCGATAAAGTGCTGCTCCCTGCTATTGAAAGCTGCATTAATACCCAGGCGCTGAAGGCGTTTCGTACTAATCTGCCGGTGGTACGTTCTGAGCTGGACCACCGCTCGGCAATCGGTGCTTTTGCGCTGGTAAAACGCGCCATGCTCAACGGTATTTTGCTCCAGCATTTGCTGGAAAATTAATGTGCTTTTATAGTGGCGCTTATTGTTGTCAATATTCTGGGTAGTCCATGACCATTAAAAATGTAATTTGCGATATCGACGGCGTGCTGATGCACGATAACGTCGCCGTACCGGGTGCAGCGGAATTTTTGCACGGGATTATGGATAAAGGCCTGCCGCTGGTGTTGCTGACCAACTATCCTTCGCAGACCGGGCAAGATCTGGCGAACCGCTTTGCCACTGCCGGTGTCGATGTGCCGGATAGCGTGTTTTATACCTCTGCGATGGCGACCGCCGATTTCCTGCGTCGCCAGGAAGGCAAGAAAGCGTATGTGGTGGGCGAAGGTGCACTGATTCATGAACTGTACAAAGCTGGTTTCACTATTACCGATGTGAACCCTGATTTTGTGATTGTTGGCGAAACGCGTTCCTACAACTGGGACATGATGCATAAAGCAGCCTATTTCGTCGCTAACGGTGCACGCTTTATCGCCACCAACCCGGACACCCACGGGCGCGGTTTTTATCCGGCCTGTGGCGCGTTGTGTGCAGGGATTGAGAAAATCTCCGGGCGCAAACCGTTCTATGTTGGTAAGCCCAGCCCGTGGATCATCCGCGCAGCATTAAACAAAATGCAGGCGCATTCGGAAGAAACGGTGATTGTCGGCGATAACTTGCGTACCGACATTCTGGCGGGCTTCCAGGCAGGTCTGGAAACGATTCTTGTGCTTTCTGGTGTTTCGTCGCTCGACGATATCGACAGTATGCCGTTCCGCCCCAGCTGGATTTACCCGTCGGTCGCTGAAATCGACGTTATCTGAATACCACCCACGTCTGCGGACGTGGGTGGCTCTGATGACAAACGCCAAACTGCCTGATGCGCTACGCTTATCAGGCCTACGCAGCTCCTGCAATACATTGAATTTTCATGCTTTTGTAGGCCGGATAAGGCGTTCACGC
>NZ_AEJZ01000322.1:0-1345 GCF_000208525.1 Escherichia sp. TW14182 | reverse complement strand
TCACGCCAAAATGCTCGAAACCGATCAGGCGTGGGATGTGTTCGAAAAGCTGGAAGACTGCTATTTCAGACAAAAGGATCCGTCAGCGCCAGTTTCATGCCAGAAAAGTTACGACACGCGAGTTCTCTGTTATCAGCGAGGCGGTGTCACTGTTTCCACAATTCAGTTGCGGGATGATGATATTGTTATTTCCCTTGAGTCATGGCTGGAACTGGCGAGAGCCAATGGTTGGTTTGTTGTTCGCAGAGATAAACTGGTGGAAAGGCTGATGCAGCTTTAAAAAAGTTCTTGCAATTTTAGCCACAAACTGCTTCAATTCCTGTACGCTTCGCAAAGCTGTATCGCGAGGCGAATCAAGCGCATGAACTTTACCAGAACCCGCCATTGAGCGGGTTTTGTTGTTTCTGGTGAACATGGTGTTTCATCGTCAGGCGTTCAGGTAAAATTGAGCGTATTACAGATTACGTGGTTGGTGAAGGAATGAAAAATCTACCCGGCGACTATTTTCTTGATGCGGATGATGACATTCTTGATTTTCTTGAAAAACAGGGAGAAGAGTGCATTCGGGAAATCCATTGCTCAAACAGCATCAACAAGGAAAATGGCTATAAATTATTAAGCATTCTGATAGTTGGCATCGGTTCATCATTTTTACTATTAACGCAAAAAACTCATCTGGATTTTTTGGGCGCTGGACTGGCTGTTTTTGTCTTTTACTGGTCCATTTGTGCTGTGTACCTTGTTGTTAATGTGCTGAAAGTGCATAAGCGTGCCATTATTCATGCGTCGCCAGATATTCTGTACACTCCGGCGATTAAGGGCATTACTGCGATGGATTACGCCAGGCTTAAAGAGCGAGGTTTTTCGGGGAAAGACAGCCGTTTGTCCATATTGAGAAGGTACAGATTGATGGCTTTGTGCAGAACTGCAAACGAATTATTGCAGGAAAATAAAAGACTGAGAGAAGGACTCGAGAAGGCAAGGATATCAGCTATCCTTGCCCCCGTTTATTCATTAATGGTTTCTGTTGTTATTTACTTTTTCTTCTGATACCTCCCCAGGAATCACCAACGACCAATCTCTCTACGGAAAAAGGATCCTTCTTTGGTTCCTCTGTTGATTTGGGCTTTGGAGCTGACTTGGATTTGTCATTTTCATCTAATGGTTTGTTATTCTGACCCATTTCTTACCTCATTTGAGACATTGTTACTTTTGGCGATTTAACAATATCAAAAATCCGGGTATGTGGTGAATACAGCACTATGAATACGAGAGCAATTACCCACGCACTTTAATCTGAGGCTCGCTACGGCGAGCCTTTTTCATATCCGCGCCACGCCCGGCG
>NZ_AEJZ01000323.1:0-1710 GCF_000208525.1 Escherichia sp. TW14182 | reverse complement strand
TCACAGTGCCATTGCGAAATCTGCCGGAATAACCTTCTGTTCTCTGCCTCAGAGAACCCGGGGCAAACCTGAACCACATCAACCAGACGAACCTGCGCCATCACCAGCAAAGGGTATCCCGCCAGCGCGCGGCAGAGTTCACGAAAAAATTCACGTTCGCGCGCAGTCATAAAATGCTTTGACTGATAACAACGATGTTTTTTTAAAAGCCGGTCAATGTATTTCTGATTTCCTGTATATTTCTTCGTTCTTCCGGGAAGGATCAGGATAAGCAGTATTACTGCCAGAAAAACAACATACTCCATTTATTATCAGTCTCCATTCATATTCCACGTATATCCCTCTCCCCGGAAAATATGCCCTCCGGCACGATAGCCGCAGTTCATCATGTGCAATGCTCTTTCAATTAATCCAATGACAAACTGAATATCTTTTCCGCTTTTATACTGAATTTGCAGACACAGGCGCTGATGTGTTTCCGGGCCGCCAGATTCTTTTGGTCGAAAAAAATATCCGCCTTCCGGGTTGATTCTTCCTGAAAGTATTTTGCCGGATTTTTCATCCAGGCAGGCAGAATGCAATGCCCAGGTCACATTATCCTCCTGAATCCCGTCAATACGGCTTATTCCCGGCATCCAGACCAGCTGTTGCCCATGCTGACGAATGATATCCCCGATCTGCTGACAAAGCAGTAACAATGGTAACGTATCCGGAGCCACAACAACGAGAGTAAGGAGATGGTACTCTTTTCGCGTTGAAAGACACGCAGAATAGTCATAACACTCAACAGCGTGATTTTCTTTATTTCTCCGAAAAAAGAACCAGGCAATTATCATTACCAGAATAAAAAAACACAAAACGGTCATTATACCAATATTATCATTAATGAAATCGACAAGGTTATATGCGGGTTTATTGATATATTGTATGTGCGTGGTTGGTATTGGTGCTTCATGAATATATTCTGGCGGCGCAACAAGTTTATCTTCTACAGGAGTAGCCATAGAAACTCCATTATGTGAACAGGTCAGACACTGCGAAAAGAGAAATTATTTTTTCGCTGTTGAATAAGATTTTGTGAAATGTCAGTAAAGGCATTCCCGCTGGCGGATTCAGCGGGAATCAGAAAAATTACAGAATATTAGCAATAGATTTTGCTAACTGATCTTCAAGAACCGGTTTGGCTTCTTCAAATTTCAGGTTAACTTTGTTGGCACTGGACACAATACGCGTCTGATATTTATGCTGGTTACCTGTTTCACTGCTGGTCTGCACTTTATAACCCGACGTTCCCTGCTTCAGCGCAGCCACATTGTCAGTCGTCACCTGCGCGGAAGTGCGCTCTGCGATCTGCACATCAGTTACCATGGTGTAGTTGATATCTTCCACCATCGCATCAGCCGCCATTCCCACAAGGCCGGCAGCCAGTCCTACCCCCAGCGTGGCACCGGCAGAATTGGAGTTATAGGCTGTAATGCCTGCCCCTAACGCCGCAGCCTGAACAGCCCCCTCGTACCCCCGACTCAGAAAGCCCTGTGCTTCCCGCAAATCCATTTTATCGGCTTTCAGTACGTTCGCCTGAATCCAGTAATGCGCGTCGGCAGGATTATTCACGATACGATAGCCTTTCGCCTGCACCTGGCTGTTAATTTTTCCCTGAAGGCCACTCATGTCCTTATCGGAAGTATTTTTGATTTGCAGATAAACGGT
>NZ_AEJZ01000324.1:0-5708 GCF_000208525.1 Escherichia sp. TW14182 | reverse complement strand
CGGCGTGAACGCCTTATCCGACCTACGGTTATGTTCCGGCTCGTTGGCCTTTGGCAACGATTATCATAAGAGATTGGGGCAATTACGCGCCCTCGTCAAATCATTGCGCTTTTTCTTTACGCGGTTGGCGCAATACTTCGTTGATTTGCGGATCGTCCAGCGGACCAGAAATGTGATAGCGCAAAATGGAGACTTTGCTCCATAGCGGCCCCAGCACTTTACTGGCGGCAAACACCGCAGCGCCGACAATGGGGTTAACCGCAAAGGCCGCAGCCACCCCCACCGTCGCGGAAATTTCCGGCGCGACAACCGCCTCCATATTCAGATCGCGGCGTACCAGATTCACCGACCCTTTCATGGCGATATCCGCTTCCAGGCCATCCACCAGCGTGTCATCGGTGTGCATAACACCGTCTTTAATCCACGCCGTGCTGCGAATGGAGTCAAAATAGAACCCTTCGCCAAAGGTGTCTCTGAAATCAAAACGCAGCTTACGCATCAGGGCATCAACGCTCAATAAGCGCAGCAATTGCCCGGCATGTCCGGTGCTGATTTCGGTAATTTCGCCTTTGCCCAGTTGGGTATGAATGATGCCATTCAACGTCGCTTCATCCGGCTGCCACGGTGCTTTACGCCAGTGTAAATCGTAATCCACATTAAATGACGACTGGCGTATTGGCGTCGTGACACCAAAAAATTCTGCGGCGGCATCAATTTTCTGGCCGCGCAGTTTTCCTTTCAGCGAGGTGCGTTCATTCCCCGGATTGTTAACCCATTCACCATCGGCAGTGAGTCGCGAGAAACCAGTATCAATCAGTCCATTAGTCAGCGTTAACGTATCGCCGGAAATGGTGATATCGCTGTCGATGCGACCGAATTTTTGCCCCCAGAACCAGCACTCTGCGCAACGTATTTGTGCGTCCGGCCAGCCACGGAAGCTGATGCGCTCCGTGGTCGGGAAAGGTGATGAATTCGTTGATTCACCACCGGTTTTCGTCACGTTCGGGTTGTAATAGAGATATTTAATATTCGCCAGCCACGGCGCGTTATTACGCATCGCCAGCGTAGCGTTGATTTCACGCCCTTGCGCCTCAACCTGCGTACCGTTTGCCATCGGCTGCGAGACGATGCTCAGGTTATTCCACTGCTGATTCCCCAATGACAACGCCGGTGTACGTAACGTAATGTGCTGAGGGAAACTCGCCGCGCTGCCAACCTTTTCCGTCGCGCCTTTCTGGAATAGCGCCAGCCACTCGGCGCCGTCCATTGGCGGCATATTTAACTCAACACCACTCTGTTCCGGTAACGGTGGAAGCGTTTTGCTGTCTGCCGCCCAGATGGCGCGCTCAAGCGTCAGCTTTTGACCGAGCAACCAGCGGCTATTGAAATGGTTATTCGTGCCAGCTTGCCCGGTTAATTCAAAGCTGTTGAGATTGCCATCAACCTTAATATTTACAGGTAGCGGTTTACCCGCAGGTTTGGCTAACGGCGAAGGTAAGTGACTACTCACATTCTTCAGATCGCCGTTCAGCTCTACGTTATAGGTCGCGCCAGCATGATAAGGCAGCTCAATGCCCACTTTACCATCCCACGCCACGCTGCCGCTTAACGCTTCGTTCACCGCTTCAGGCAGAACGCCGGTTTTCGCTGGTTGCCAGTTACCGTTGAGATTCACCGCAACCTGGTAGGCTTTTGTCCCTTCTTTGGTGGAAAAATCCACGTTCAGTGGCTGGTTAAACCAGCTTGCGGTCAGTGGTTCACTTTGCAGATCACCATTGATAAAGCTGAATTTACCGCTCAAATTTTTCAGGGTGCTGTCGAGGGGTTTGATAAACAGGCTGTTGTTGCGCAGCGCCACTTCACCTTTCGCTGTAACCAGTTCGCCATTCAGCGGGATATCGAGATGTAAGCGAGCATTCACATCGCCGTCGAGCTGGAGTTCTTGTAGGGTCGCCCCCAGAGAATCCTTCAGCGGCGTCTCATTAAAGTAAGGACCAACGGCTTTACCCGAACCTTTAATGTCAGCGTCAATAAGCAACTTTTCTTTCGAGTAGTCAGGGATCACCGCAGTGAGGTTACTGGCGCGCACACCGCCCAGATTAACGCCATCGGTTTTCATCCATAAACCGTCGTTAATAAAGTCCAGTTCAATATCAAGGTTAGTTAATGCAGGCCAGTCCGGCTGGAAGGCAAACTTCGCGTTACGCAGCGGCACCAGCACTTCAAACTGACCTTCGTTGTGTTTGTAAGGGAAAAGATGTGGATTGCCGCCATAAACCAGGGTCGCGTTATCCGCTTTACCGCCCTGAATTGCGCCACTTAGATAATCGACTAACTCTTTCCCCATCAGGTTTTCCGGGAAATAGCGCCAGGCTTGTGAACCATCATCGGTACTGATGCCAGCCAGAATCCCCAGCCAGGGTTCATCGTTAGCAGGTTGCAGGTAACGAAAACCGCCGCGCGCATGGACGGCTTTGGCTTTAACGTCGATGTTACGCCCATCCAGCTGGAAACCTTTATCATTATTCAACCAGCTTATGGTTGCCTTGCCGTCGGCAATTTCCAGCGGTGCGCGAAATACCGTTTCATAAGGCATTTTCGCCTGCTTCATGGAAGCCGTCAGCAAACCATTTTCTACGCTTCCTGAAAGCGTCCCGGAGAAATGTTCCGCACCCGGCAGTAATTTCCATTGTTTCCAGGCCAAATTGCTCCACGACGCCTGAAAGCGGGTTTTCTCTGCCGCCTGAAGCGGGATATCCAGCGCCAGCGTGTTGATCTTGCCACTCGGCTGGGTTGAACGCCAGATATCACCCAGCGCAGGTGAAAGTTTCGCTGCTAATGGGCGTATGCCTTCCAGCCCCGCCAGCTCCAGATTGCTGGCGCGAATCCGTAGTTCGTCACTGCGTTTATTGTTTTTGCCGCCAACGTCCTGTTCTGGTATCCAGGCCAGCGTCAAAGCTCCACTCGGCCAGGGTTTGCCGTCCATGGTGATCCGCGTATCAGGAATGGAAAACTGCCAGCCCGAATGTTCGCGCGTTATGTGCGCGGTCAGATTATCCACCGACAGCGAATGCGTTTTTTTCTCGCCCAGCCAGCTTGCACCGCCCTGTTTCAGCCAGACATCGCCTCCGATCACATCGCCTTTGTCGATGGTCATCCAGCCTTCAAGGGAGAACTGTGCCGTTTCCAGCGCAATATTGTCCTGCATCCATTTACCGAGCCACGGCTTCAGGTCAATGTCATCAGCCTGAAGCCAGACGCGACCATTGCTTAACAGTCCCTCATCATCACGCAGATCCATGCGCACCTGCATCACGCCGTGTTGTTCGGTCAGACTGGAGAGACTTACCTGGCCTTCCGCACGGTGTCTACGTGGATCGTTAAGCCAGGTGAGTTGCGGGATCGCCAGTTCAGCGCGCTGACCGGATGGTGTCAGGAAGCTGATTTCGCTATCGCGGAGATCGAAGTGATCGAACTGACGAAGAAACAGATCGCTGATATGGCTGGCTTCCAGGCTATCATTGCTACCACCACTGGTGATGGGTGTATTGGTGCGAAAGCGCAGTTGCCAGAAAGTGAGGTCACGAAACTGCCAGCGCATATGCAGCAGGCTCTGCCAGACATCCAGCGCCAGGGTGACGCGTTTAACTGAAAATTCACCGCCATCTTTCAACTCAGCGCGGATGTCGTGCGCTTCGAGTGTTGGGCCAAAATTTTGCCAACTGGCGGAGAGCTGACTGGCTGCCACCGGCATACCCGTCGCGGATTCAATTTTGTTAAGGATTTCCGGGCGCCAGGCGTCGAGGTGCGGTAAAGCAATACGCAGGCCGCTGACCAGCAGCGCAGCGATCACTACGAGCGCGGCTCCAGTAAGCAGTAAAATCCCCGGCAATCGCCTCACCCGTCACTCCTTGTCTACTAAAAATGTGACTCAAAAACCCTTTGCCGGATGGCGGCCCAGCATCTGTTTACATCATTACGACGTCAAACTGCTCCTGGTTGTAGAGCGGTTCAATTTGTACTTTAACCTGTTTGCCAACGAAAATTTCCACTTCCGCCAGCGAGTGCGATTCTTCGCCTTTCAAGGCTTCGGCTACTGCCGGGGAAGCATAGACCAGGAAACGGTCAGAGTCGTAAGCATGGTGCACGCGAACGATCTCACGCATGATTTCATAGCATACGGTCTCCACGGTTTTCACCGTTCCGCGACCGTGACAGGTTGGGCATTCATTACACAGTACGTGCTCAATGCTTTCGCGGGTGCGTTTACGCGTCATCTCCACCAGCCCCAGCGCCGAAAAACCATTAACGCTGGTTTTCACCCGGTCTTTGCTCAACGCCTGTTCCAGCGAATGCAGTACGCGGCGACGGTGATCTTCATTATTCATGTCGATGAAATCAATAATGATAATCCCGCCCAGATTACGCAACCGTAACTGGCGAGCGATAGCCTGCGTCGCTTCAATATTGGTATTGAAGATGGTGTCGTCCAGATTGCGATGACCAACAAACGCCCCGGTATTGATGTCCACGGTAGTCATCGCTTCGGTCTGGTCGATAATCAAATAGCCGCCGGACTTCAGTTCTACTTTGCGTTCCAGCGCCCGCTGGATTTCGTTTTCGACATCAAAGAGATCGAAAATTGGCTGGCGTCCGGTGTAATGTTCCAGCTTACTGGTCATCTCGGGAATGTATTCCGAAGTGAACTCAAGCAACGCTTCGTAAGTCAGGCGCGAGTCAACGCGAATACGATCCAGCTCAGCGTCGGCGAAATCACGCAGAACACGCTGCGCCAGCGCCAGTTCGCCGTACAGTTGATAACGGGTCTGTGGACGCTTTTTACGTTCCATCACTTTGGTCCAGACGCGTTTCAGGTAGGCAGCATCGGAGGCCAGCTCCGCTTCGCCAACCCCTTCCGCCGCAGTACGGATGATAAATCCGCCCTGCTCGTCGCAATACTCTGCGACCACTTTTTTCAGGCGTTCACGTTCAGATTCACTTTCAATGCGTTGGGAAACCCCAACGTGAGAAGCCCCTGGCATAAACACCAGATAGCGAGACGGCAGCGTGATATCGGTGGTCAGACGCGCACCTTTGGTGCCAAGCGGATCTTTCACCACCTGCACCATCAGATCTTGTCCCTGACGCACCAGCTCCGAAATATCGCGCACCGTGAACTGCTTTTGTTCTTCACCCGCCACACATTCGGTGTGTGGCATGATGTCGGATGCATGAAGAAACGCGGCTTTATCCAGCCCAATATCTACAAAAGCCGCCTGCATACCCGGAAGTACACGACTTACACGACCCTTGTAGATATTGCCTACTATTCCGCGTCGCGCCTCACGTTCAATATGAATTTCCTGCAGAATACCGCCATCAATATACGCCACTCGTGTTTCCGAAGGCGTTACGTTTACCAACAATTCAGCCGTCATGTTTATCCCTTTTGTCACGCAGTGCGTTAAAATTACTTAATAATTCATACGTTTCAACCAGCGGTAAGCCGACTACGGCGTGATAGCTGCCATTTATCTTCCTGACAAAACAACCACCCAGCCCCTGAATACCGTATGCACCTGCTTTATCTAACGGTTCACCGCTGGCAACATAGCCCGCGATGTCTTCGTCTGTTAACGTTCTGAACGTCACATCGGTGACCACCAGACAATCGAGAATGTACTGGCTGGGTGCCAGGGGCACCCCCG
>NZ_AEJZ01000325.1:0-676 GCF_000208525.1 Escherichia sp. TW14182 | reverse complement strand
CCACCGACTCAGCCTGCCAGTTATGATCCTCGCGTACCCCAAAACCCTGCGTGATAAAACGCATTTCCGCCCCAGCTTTCAACAATGCGGGCCTGCAGGGCAGTGTTATCGTCATCTGGCGTCCGGCTTTCTGTACACGTTTAACCTTGGAGTCTGCGCAGTGTTTTGCTGTGTCCTGATCCGGCTGAGTGAACGGATGTCGCTTGTCGGTGGACTCCACATCCACTTTAAATTCACGCGTTCGCCCGTCGCGAGGGTCAAAATATCTGACTCCCACTTTCCCTTTTTTTGTTGTTCCTTTTCCGCTTCCGGATGCGCCCTGCCGCTCCCCCTCCCGGTAATCCCAGTCTGACACCATATCCGGCGTGATGGTCATTACAGGAGCATCCCTGCCGCCTGTGCTCTGTGATGCGCCATACTCCAGAAATAACCAGTAACCGTTCGTTGGCTTACTGGTGGCACCATACATACCAGCAAGCCTGGAAAGCAGGGACGCATCCGATTCAGATGACTGCATCAACCACGGAATACGAATTTTTGCCAGCGCCGGTGAGACCCGTGCCACCAGATTATTTTCAGTGGCGATCGTTTTCACCAGGTCACCCAGCGAGACATCGCTGAACGCACGGGTTTTCAGTGCGGTCACGTCTGCGCCATGTTTTGACGCATTCATGGG
>NZ_AEJZ01000326.1:0-2226 GCF_000208525.1 Escherichia sp. TW14182 | reverse complement strand
CGACTGAACTACAGAGGAATCGTGAGAACGAGGCGAATATTACTGAGTGACACTGCGAGTGTCAACACTAAAATTCACACGTTATTTCAATCGGTTAATTAAGCAACAAATTTGATATTTAATGAACATCTGGTGCTGAATATGTGCCTCGTTCATTCGCATTTCGCAGTCTTTGCAGCGGTTCCTGCTGATAAAATTGGCAGAAACGTTGCCACAGAGAGGGGAAACGAGGAGCAAAAAGCTCCGGGGCACTAAAAAAGTATTCGGAAAGCACGGCAAAACATTCTGCAGGGTCACTGGCGGCATAAGCATCAATGCTGGAGGCATTTTCGCCCACTAATTCAATTTCGTCCTGAATGTTATTCATCGCCGCGTGAAGATCGTGTTCCCAGCCCGCGACTTCACGTAAAGGAATAAAGGGGACACCACTGGCGCGATCGCCGTTCCGGGTGTCCAGTTTATGTGCAACTTCGTGGATGATCAGATTAAACCCAGAGGCATCGAAGGAATCCTGTATATCGAGCCAATTCAGTACGATGGGGCCTTGCTGCCAGCTTTGACCTGACTGAACGATGCGTTGATTATGTACCAGTCCTATATCGTCTTCCCATTCATCGTCTACCACAAATGGTGCTGGATAAATTAACACTTCATGGAAACCATCCAGCCATTCCAGCCCCAGTTCCATAACAGGTAAACAAAACAGCAAGGCGATACGACCGCTTTTCAAAGCGTCAAGTTCAACCCCTTGTAAAGGAACCAACCGTTTTTGTTGCAAAAAACGTCCAGCAAGAGTGACTAATTTGTTTTGCTCCTGCTCAGTCAAACTTGTCAAAAGAGGTATCGACAGAGCTTCCTTCCACGGAATTGCATCATCATGAACGGTTTCTTGTACTTTCCAGGGCCACTTAATCATCGTTTTGCTCGCAAACTCGTCACTTGAACAAAATTGCACGGACAGGGACTGTTAAAATGCCAAATTTCCTGGCATCATTGCAACAATCTGAACGGAGAGATGCCGGAGCGGCTGAACGGACCGGTCTCGAAAACCGGAGTAGGGGCAACTCTACCGGGGGTTCAAATCCCCCTCTCTCCGCCAATCATTCAAGCAATTAGCCCATCCCGTGTCAGTGACACAAATCTCATTGAGAAAATTCGAAAAATTCATCTGCGAAAATAACGCCAGCAAGTAGCCAGTGCTACCTTAGCGATCACATTTTTCTGTCTTTTGATTTCTAATACGCACCTGAATCCACAATTTTCTTCGTTTCCAGCACATTACAGTAGCCCCTATCCGTCCTCCATGCTCATTTTCGGGTATAAAAATATTTGCAGATGCTCTCTGTCGCGGTAGTCTCATAAGGTTCGTTTATAGATCGACGGCAATGTGAGTTACCTTTTTCCATACTAATTATAAAAAGACAGTACAGACAGGAACACTATGGACTCCACGCTCATCTCCACGCGTCCCGATGAAGGAACGCTTTCGTTAAGTCGCGCCCGACGAGCTGCATTAGGCAGTTTTGCCGGTGCCGTCGTCGACTGGTACGATTTTTTACTCTATGGCATTACTGCAGCACTGGTATTTAATCGAGAGTTTTTCCCACAAGTGAGCCCGGCAATGGGAACTCTCGCAGCATTTGCCACTTTTGGCGTCGGATTCCTTTTCCGTCCACTTGGAGGTGTCATTTTCGGCCATTTTGGCGACCGCCTGGGGCGTAAGCGCATGTTGATGCTGACTGTCTGGATGATGGGGATCGCAACAGCATTGATTGGTATTCTTCCTTCATTCTCGACTATTGGCTGGTGGGCACCGATTTTACTGGTGACGCTGCGTGCTATTCAGGGATTTGCCGTCGGCGGAGAATGGGGAGGCGCAGCATTGCTGTCCGTTGAAAGCGCGCCGAAAAATAAAAAAGCCTTTTACAGTAGCGGTGTACAAGTTGGCTACGGTGTAGGGTTACTGCTTTCAACTGGACTGGTTTCTCTGATTAGTATGATGACGACTGACGAGCAGTTTTTGAGCTGGGGCTGGCGCATTCCTTTCCTGTTTAGCACCGTACTGGTGTTGGGGGCATTGTGGGTGCGTAATGGTATGGAGGAATCCGCTGAATTTGAGCAACAGCAACATAATCAAGCGGCAGTGAAAAAGCGAATCCCTGTTATCCAGGCACTGTTACTACATCCAGGGGCTTTTCTGAAGATTATTGCGCTGCGACTGTGCGA
>NZ_AEJZ01000327.1:0-4555 GCF_000208525.1 Escherichia sp. TW14182 | reverse complement strand
TAATACAAAGTATTACCATTGCTACAGACATAATCATCATAATATTCTTTTCTCCCTGCCTAAAAATCTAAATAGTGTATTATAAGAACCTACTAATGAGATATCTTCAAACCACAATATAATATTTTCAGCTAAAGCAACCTTAGCCCTATTTGATAATTTATTTATTATCTCCACTACTTCGTTTAGATCTTTTATTTCAACATCTATATTTGCTTCATCTCTTGCCTCAGCTAAAAAATAGATACTCGCTTCAAGATAATACCTTAAATAATCCAAGTCATAATGTTCATATTTCACAAACTCTTTTTTTGTGTCATCATCACCCAGTATGGCATTAGTTAAATATTGATAATGCTCAAATAAAATCTTCCCATCTATGTTATTTATAAAATTCAAATCATCATTCATTTTAAATACTCCTATAATATTAAACTGTATGGTTTGCCGCCAACCCTTGATAGGGTGATTAGGCGGAAGGGTAGATCTTTTTTCAACCCTCCGAACGAAGTGAGAGGGGGCAATCCGAAGGATTGGGTAAATAGCGGATACGCTATTACACCTTGCCTCAGTTTCCGAAAGCTAAAAAATAAAAGCTGAACTCAACTGATATTTAAATAAATAACCGATCTAAAAAACTAGTCAATAGCGGCTACATAAATAAATACACTGCACGATAAATAAAATGCAAATAAAAGATAGGGTAAATAATATATTGTCTTTATGGCAACTTTGGGGGCAAATCGTCAAGGGCTAAATCGTGGGGTCCCGCTTGCGGGTTCCGATTTAGTGCTTGATGATATAGAGGAGGAAATAAAATTTATATGGGTGATGGTTCGACACTTCGAGCCATCACCTTGGAAGACGTATTTTACATTCTCCTTCTGAAAGAAATCCTGTCAGAAAAAGCCAACTTGCTAATAATAAACCCAACAATCGCAATGACAAATAAACTAATATTACCAGCCATTATTCCTGAACTCATACCGATCAAAACTGATAATATTAAGGTGCTGAATACTATTAAAAATACACACCAACCCGGCGGAGCACCGTATAATACAGTTGCTTGACATCCAGTGCATACGTGAACCCCTTTCTGACTTTCTTTTAGACAGTATGGGCATTGAATGGTATTATTTTCCATTTCCTACTCCTCTAATCTTTCTTAAAAACCGCACCTTGGTAAACAACTCCATCTTTGACTTTTTCGATTTTAAAAGTCCAAGATCCGAGATTTTTGTTTTGCGTTTTGGCGATATAGATGGGTTTCTTGCTTTCATCCCAGCTTTTAACGGTAAAAACACCATCGCGAAACTTGATCACATCTTTCTGAATATCAAGCCTGACGCCGAACTGTTGATTAACATAGTTGCCATAGATGCCATCATCACCGCAACCCGACAAAATGGCAGCCAGACCTGCCACTAACATAAATTTGCGCATACCTTTTCCTTCACCAATAGCACAGATCTACGATTGATCTGCAAACGTCTTAGAATTCAATTATTTTCATAGTTCGTCATATCGTTTGTACCGATCGAAAATCACACCGTGATAGTTTATAACTATCACAAACAAATTATCGATCGTTTATATCAATTAAACACCGATCGATCTGGTATCATTTGATTGTCAAAAACTATCAATATCTAATTATCGATCTTTTATACCGATCTATTCCTGTTAAGGATTTGTATCTCGAACGGACAACAGCGGGAAAATTTCTATGATGGGATATCTGGCGCGAGACTTTTTTTTATATCTTTTATATATGGTTTTCTTTTTACTTTATTAGGCTTCGCCCTATATATTTTTTAGATCTAGCTCTACTTTATATTTTATTGGTGCCATAAAACAAGGCACCTTTGCTATAAACAAAAACAGCCTTACTGAGAGTTATATACTGCCTTGTGTTCGCCCCCGAAAAGGGGACTTCATCCAAGGCTTCGCCTCCTGAAATTTTCAACTGATTTTGTTGAAAATATATCAAGATTGGCGAAAACCAAGATGAAAAATATGACTTCACCCAAGTTGATCTGGCTTAAAGCTCTACATCGTTTCCAATGTAGGACACCCTACGACACCCCCAGATTCGTTCATGCAGATTAATGTATTGTTATCCCCTATTTATGCTGTAAACAAAGGTAGGGCTTTCTCATAGCTATTCCATATACAACTTCACTTATCTGTTTAGAACTTCGCTTCGGGTTGGTATTACGTCGCTTCCCCTTCTATACCTACAACCAACAAAACATACGGACATCTCTTATTAGCGACTCGCGCTCAATTGCTCCACATATGTAGACCTGATACAAAGGTTTATAATTTGATTGCTTTCGAGGACATTAAAGATTCTGGAAGTGGTATTTAAAAGACTTGTAAAAAGCTCAGATTTAGATTTGACAAATATGAAAAGATTATTTAATACTTTATTATATTTGTAATCACGTTAATCCTCTAACTGATTACAAGACTTAAAAAAGTCAGCGAAAACTTTTTTAGTCCTTAAAAAGTCAGATTTAAAATCTGGCTTTTTTTGTATCTTTACTTTTTATAGATCTTATATTTTAATAGTCAATAGAAATAAAGAAATATTTCACAGCATCATTATTAATGCTGAAATAAATGAAGGTCAGATATACATCTGACCTTTAGTTTAATATGGGTTTATTATTCATACTTGGCCCTAAACGCTCTACAAACCAAATCACGCTGCTTTATTACGAGACGAGTAAATCATTTGGTCAATCCACTCATCAACTTCACTTTCTACGAACCTTACTGCTCGATCGCCAAGTTTTATTGGAGCAGGGAATTGTCCACGACTGATCAATCGGTAAATCCAAGCTTTACAAAATCCGGTTCTTTCCAGCACTTCAGGCAGACGGATAAATCTTTTTCTTTCTGTCATACATTTCTCCATTGTCGTTTGATGGATGCAGTATCTTCAGATCGCTTATGGCGATCAACTATCAAAAAGCACGAATTGATCAAGAGATGGTGTTTTTTTAGTCAGATTTATGAAGGGTGTTTTGAAAGCAAGCCAGCATAGGCTTTGGAGGACTTTTACAAAAAGTGCTATTTTTTGGGTCTATGTAAATTTTTTTAATAAATAATTACTTATCAATGAGTTAAGTTATTTGTGATTTAATTCCGTACTATCCCCCTTTATAATTCTTGTTTAGCACTTTGAGAAGACTTACTTAGAAGTAAGAACTTGCATACGGGAAATAGCCTCTGGATAAGAAAGGCTATGTTTCGTGAGTTCAACTCCTCAACGTCAGTAGTATCCAAGATTTTAGCTTTGGAATAAGTAAAATCTGTAATGACGCCTTTTTTTAGGACCCTTTATTGAACCCCTAATGAATCAAGATACAAAAATAACAATAAAAATCATATCGTTGAAAAATAAAGCACAGGGACGCCAGCCAATCATGATTGGACGGTGTAAGGACAACACCAACAAAAACAGGAAGTTAGCAGTCTCAGCAGGACACCGACCAGACGGTGAGGAGACAAAAAAGGATACGCAAAGGAGCCGCAGCTCCCTAATGACATGAAAGCCCGCAGATGCGGGCTTTTCTTTGTCTCGACCCTATACTTTCAGTCTGGTTACTGGAGGTTTCTATGTGCGGACGTTTCGCCCAATCAATGACGCGTGAAGACTATCTTGCCCTATTATCAGAAGAATCAGAGCGTGATATCCCATACGACCCCGAACCAATAGATCGCTTCAACGTTGCTCCGGGAACTAAAGTACTATTGTTAAGCGAACGAGACGAGCGGTTGCATCTTGATCCTGTGTTCTGGGGATATGCGCCCGAATGGTGGAATAAACCTCCGCTGATTAACGCGCGTGTAGAAACCGCCGCAACCAGTCGGATGTTTAAAGCGCTCTGGCAGCATGGTCAGGCAATCTGTTTTGCTGATGGCTGGTTTGAGTGGAAAAAAGGCGGTGACATAAAACAACCTTACTTCATTCATCGCAAAGATGGTCAACCCATTTTTATGGCAGCAATTGGCTGTTCCCCGTTCACACGCGGCGATGAGGCAGAAGGTTTTCTGATAGTCACCGCTGCAGCAGATAAAGATCTTGTTGATATTCATGACCGCCGACCTCTTGTTCTGTCGCCAGAAGCAGCCCGTGAATGGATGCGACAGGACATTGGCAGCAAAGAGGCGACAAAGATTGCAACTGATGGCAGCGTTTCGGGTGACCATTTCACCTGGCATCCGGTATCACGGGCGGTGGGTAATGTTAAAAATCAGGGATCAGCGTTAATCGCGCGTTTACCTGACACAAAGCAGATCTGAGGCTCGTGTTGTATATCTTGGTGACAACATCCCACGCTGCATCTTCCACTGTTGCTGGATACCCTGTCCGGCAAAATAGAGCGTTCCACGACCTTCTCTGCCATTGAGCATATCAAGCACAGCCATCAACTTTTCACTACCAGGGCGCGGTGCGTTTTCATCAAAAAGATTAAGCTGTGCCACACCGCAACTGAAAAAATCACCAAGCATTACCCCTGCTTTCTGGTAGCGATATCCC
>NZ_AEJZ01000328.1:0-1692 GCF_000208525.1 Escherichia sp. TW14182 | reverse complement strand
GGGGGGGATGTGTTCATTACATTTCCTGTTGAACTTACGCCTTACCGCCGTTTACTTAAATGACGTACAGGTCGAGATACTCATTGACCGGCATCTGTTCGAGGCGAGTTCTGTCGAGAGAAACGTCCAGAATGCGCTGCTGCTGGCGAGTCGGGAACTGGCGTGCGAGGTTGATTTTGAATTTATCGACCAGTTTCGGAATGCCATCCTGACGGCGACGGGCATGACCAATCGGGTACTCCACCACCACTTCTTCAAAGCGCGTGCCGTCGGTGAACTCAAGGGTAATGGCATTGGCGATAGCGCGTTTTTCCGGGTCGTGGTAGTCAGCGGTAAATGCCGGATCTTCAAAGCAATTGATCTTCTCGCGCAGGGCATCGATGCGTTTATCTTGCGCAACGTTATCTTCGTAATCTGCCGCCGTTAAACGCCCGAACAGCAGCGGGATCGCCACCATGTACTGAATGCAGTGATCGCGGTCTGCCGGGTTATTGAGTGGCCCTTTTTTGTCGATGATGCGAATACAGGCTTCGTGGGTGCGAATGGTCACTTTTTCGATATCTGCCGCCGTTTTGCCTACTGCCTGCATCTGTTCATAGAGCGTCATCGCCGCTTCAACTGCCGTCTGGGAGTGGAACTCCGCCGGGAAGGAGATTTTGAACAGCACATTTTCCATAACGTAGGAACCATACGGGCGCTGGAAACGGAACGACTCGCCTTTAAAGGAGACGTCGTAGAAGCCCCACACCGGCGCGGTCAGGGCTGACGGATAACCCATTTCGCCGGTTTTCGCCATCAGTGCCAGACGTACCGCGCGGGAAGTGGCATCGCCCGCCGCCCAGGATTTGCGCGTGCCGGTGTTCGGCGCATGGCGATAGGTGCGCAGCGACTGACCGTCTACCCACGCCAGCGAAACGGCGTTGAGAATTTCCTCGCGGGTCAGGCCGAGCATTTCGGCGACCACGGCGGTGGAAGCCACTTTCACTAACAGAACGTGGTCGAGTCCGACGCGGTTAAAGGAGTTTTCCAGCGCGATGCAGCCCTGAATTTCATGGGCTTTGATCATTGCGGTCAGCACCTGTTTCATGGTCAACGGCGCTTTGCCGCTGGCAACCGCGTTGCGCGAAAGCCAGTCCGCCGTTGCCAGAATGCCGCCGAGGTTGTCGGAAGGATGTCCCCACTCCGCCGCCAGCCAGGTATCGTTGAAATCAAGCCAACGGATCATCGCGCCAATGTTAAATGCCGCCTGGACAGGGTCGAGCTGGAACTGAGTTCCGGGGACGCGCACGCCGTTAGGTACGACGGTGCCGGGGACAATTGGCCCCAGCAGTTTTTTACAGGCCGGGTATTCGAGAGCTTCCAGACCGCAGCCGAGAGTGTCGAGCAGGCAGTAATGTGCGGTGTCGTAGGCCACTCTGGAGCTGATTTCGAAGTTCATTACGTAATCGACGATATCAATAATTTCGCGGTCGAATTCCGGGCGGATGTTGTTGATTTGAGCTGACATTGGGTACGTTTCCTTCGGATTTTTTATAAAGTTAAAGTGATTATTTTTTACTCTGTTATCGAGAGTGAGTGTTTACTTCTGAGCAGGCCTTTCCCCTCACCCTAACCCTCTCCCCGGAGGGGCGAGGGAACTGTCCGTGCACTCGGTCAAATGGAGCGCGTTTTTCCCCCTCTCCCTTCCGGGGA
>NZ_AEJZ01000329.1:0-11277 GCF_000208525.1 Escherichia sp. TW14182 | reverse complement strand
TAATGGGGGGGATGTGTTCATTACATTTCCAGTGGATTAGCAAATGCAACACTGTCTGCGTCATTCACTAATTGTGGTATAAATCCCGGATAACTTAACCAGCGTGGTGCATCGGGGTTGTCCCCGGTCATACGGCGGAACGTCGCCATCGTGCGCCGCTGCATGGTGGGGTCCTGCACGACGATAGCCGTGTGAACCCGCTCTTTGGCCTGATTCAGTAACGCGATACTGAAGCGGGCATTTTCTCCGCAGTTTGTTGACTGGTCTTCAATCAAGATTTTTTCATGTGGAATATGCCAGAACTGATGGGCAATATCCGCCAGGATGGTAGCTTCTGACCTGCCTGTTGTGCGAATGGTGTTGTAATGCGGATGCCGGGCGATGGCACTGTATAAAAACGTTGTCGAGTGACCGATACCACCGCTGATCAGTAAAGGAATTTGCTGATCTCGGGCAATCTTGCAAGCGGCGTCGATAGTAGGGATAACCGCATTACCTGCAAGGATCACGCAATCAGCCTGATACGGAGCAGCACCGGAGAAATCATCCTGCGCCAGCCATCGACCGATAACGTTTATGGCATCTATGGTTGCCGGCGAAAGCGTCGGAAACGGGGTAATGTTCATGGTTCCTCCTTATCGTTCCCTTAAGAATACTGCGTGAGATAATAGTGAGAAGCGGAGCACTCTGAAAGGAGGAAGTCGTATTTCCTTAACCGCCACTCCGCAAGCCTGACATATCTTTTAAGGAAATGCTGTAGATAAACATTATTCATCTTGCAGCAGAGAATTGTATTTTTCTGAACTCCTGAATTTTGCCCTTACCGTTTTTAGAATTAATATAAAACCCGGCGCTAAATGCTTACCGGGTTTTAGATTTATCAACCAGATTGCAGCGTTATCCGCTAATCTGCTCCATCGCCTGCAAAATACGCTTGTCAGAAATAGGATAAGGCGTACCAAGTTGTTGAGCGAAGTAACTGACGCGCAACTCCTCTATCATCCAGCGAATCTCTTTCACGTCTTCATCCTCACGCCGTGCTGGCGGCAGTTTGTTGATCCACTGCTGCCACGCCTGCTGAACGTTTTCGACTTTCAGCATCTGAGCACGGTCACGATGCGGGTCAACCGCCAGTTTTTCCAGTCGTTTTTCAATCGCCTGCAAATAACGCAGCGTGTCACCCAGACGTTTGAAACCGTTACCGGTGACAAAACCGCGATATACCAGCCCGCCCATCTGCGCTTTGATATCTGAAAGTCCCAGCGCCATCGTCATATCAACGCGCCCTTTCAGGCGTTTATTGATATTGAACACCGCTGTGAGGATTTGCTCGACCTGCTTCGCAATATCCACCACCGTATCGTTCAGTTCGGCACGCACTTTTTCATGCAGCGCAGCAAAGCCTTCTTCCGTCCAGACAGGGCCACCGTTGGCATCGATCAATTTATCCACACCGCAGGAGATACAGTCGTCGATCAGATCCAGCACTTTGCCATACGGGTTAAAGTACAGCCCTAACTTGGCTTTGTTTGGTAACTTTTCATGCAAGTACTTGATCGGCGATGGAATATTCAGCAGTAGCAAACGGCGAAGACCGTTCCACATCGCTTGCTTCTGTTCCAGCGGATTATCAAACAGTTTGATCGCCACACTGTCGCGCTCATCCACCAGCGCCGGCCACGCCTTCACTTTGTAGTTGCCGCGCTTCTGCTCGTAGCTTTCCGGCAGTTGCCCAAAGCTCCAGATATGTAAGCCGCTCTGCTCGATACCGTCATCCGCCACCGCAGACAGCGTTTCCTGCACTTTGCCTTTCAGCGCGTCTTTCAGATCTTGTAGCGAGCGCCCTTCTTTTAGCTTCTTGTTTTTGTCATCCACCACGCGGAAGGTGATTTTCAGGTGATCGGGCACCTGATCCCAGTGCCAGTCCTCGCGGTCAACGGTAACGCCGGTCATCCGCCGCAGCTCGCGCTCAAGGCTGTCGAGCAACGGCAGCTCCAGTGGCGTGACGCGGCCTAAGAACGCTTCGGCGTAGTTTGGCGCGGGTACAAAATTACGCCGTACCGGTTTCGGCAACGATTTAATCAGAGCAATCACCAGTTCGCGGCGCAGACCGGGGATCTGCCACTCAAAACCGCTCTCTTCCACCTGGTTAAGTAACGGCAGCGGAATATGTACCGTCACGCCGTCCGCATCCGCCCCCGGCTCAAACTGATAACTTAAACGCAGCTTGAGATTGCCCTGATGCCAGAAGTTCGGGTAATCCAGCTTGCTGATTTTTTCCGCACCTTTTTTGATCAACATGCTCTTTTCAAAGTTGAGCAAATCAGGCGTTTCGCGGCTGACTTTTTTCCACCAGCTGTCGAAGTGACGTGCGGAGATCACATCGTGGCTGATGCGCTGGTCGTAAAACTCAAACAACGTTTCGTCGTCCACCAGAATATCGCGCCGACGTGATTTGTGTTCCAGCTCTTCTACTTCCGCCCGCAGTTTCAGGTTTTCGCGGAAGAATACGTGCCGCGTCTGCCAGTCACCTTCCACCAGCGCGTGGCGAATAAAGAGTTCACGACATAATGCCGGATCAATCTGGCTGTAGTTGACCTTACGCGCAGCAACAATTGGCAACCCGTAAACGGTGACTTTTTCCGTTGCCATCACCGCGCCTTGCGCCCGTTCCCAGTGCGGTTCGCTGTAGGTGCGTTTAATCAAATGCTGAGCGACGGGTTCTACCCATTCCGGATCGATGCGTGCCGCAATACGCCCCCACAGACGGCTGGTTTCTACCAGTTCCGCCACCATTACCCATTTCGGTGGCTTTTTGAATAAACCAGAACCGGGGAAGATGGAGAAACGCGCGTTACGTGCGCCGGTATATTCCTGTTTATCGGCATCTTTCATGCCGATATGCGAAAGCAAACCGGTCAGTAAGGCGATATGAATTTCGCGATACTCCGCCGGTTCGCTGTTAACCGGAATGCCAAGTTCTTTTACTACCTGGCGCAACTGGGTGTAGATATCCTGCCATTCGCGCACCCGCAGATAGTTGAGATAATCGGTACGACACAGGCGACGGAAGGCGTTAGAAGAAAGCGCCTTTTGCTGCTCGCCAAGATAATTCCACAGATTTACAAACGCGAGGAAGTCGGACTCTTTATCGTGGAAACGACGATGTTTCTCATCCGATGCCTGCTGTTTGTCCATCGGACGTTCGCGCGGATCCTGAATGGAGAGCGCGGACGTGATAATCATCGCCTCACGCACGCAGCCATGTTTTTGCGCTTCCAGCACCATCCGCGCCAGACGTGGGTCGACAGGCAACTGCGAGAGCTGACGACCGAGCGGCGTCAGTTTATAGGCGCTGGCCTGTTCATCAGTGGTGATCGCGCCCAGCTCTTCGAGCAGACGCACGCCATCCTGGATATTACGTTTATCCGGTGCTTCGACAAACGGGAACGCAGCGATATCGCCCAGCCCCAGCGCGGTCATCTGCAAAATAACCGAGGCCAGGTTGGTACGCAGAATTTCCGGGTCGGTAAACTCCGGGCGCGAGAGAAAATCGTCTTCGGAATAGAGACGAATACAGATCCCTTCTGACACACGTCCGCAGCGACCTTTACGCTGATTAGCAGAAGCCTGCGAAATCGGCTCAATCGGCAAACGCTGCACTTTCGTGCGATAGCTATAGCGGCTGATACGCGCCGTACCGGGGTCGATAACGTATTTAATACCCGGTACGGTCAGCGACGTTTCCGCGACGTTGGTCGCCAGCACAATGCGCCGTCCGCTGTGCGACTGGAAGACGCGGTTTTGTTCGCTGTTAGATAGTCGTGCGTAAAGCGGCAATATTTCGGTATGACGCAGATTCAGCTTGTTCAGCGCATCGGCGGTATCGCGAATTTCCCGCTCGCCGCTCATAAAGATCAGGATATCACCAGGACTTTCCTGGCTTAGCTCTTCTACGGCATCGAAAATGGCCTGCAACTGGTCTCGTTCGGTGTCATCCGCTTCTTCAACAATCGGACGATAGCGCACTTCCACCGGATAAGTGCGACCGGAAACTTCGATAATCGGCGCATTATTAAAGTGGCGTGAGAAACGTTCAGGATCGATGGTCGCCGAGGTGATGATCACTTTCAGATCTGGACGACGCGGCAGCAACTCTTTCAGATAACCGAGCAGAAAATCAATGTTCAGGCTACGCTCGTGCGCTTCGTCGATGATGATAGTGTCATACTGCATCAGCAGGCGATCCTGCTGGATTTCCGCCAGCAAGATACCGTCAGTCATCAGTTTGACCATCGTATTGTCGCTTACGTGATCGCTAAAACGAACCTTATAACCGATACAACCACCGGGCTCGGTCTGCAACTCTTCAGCAATACGGTTCGCTACCGTTCGTGCCGCCAGGCGACGCGGCTGGGTATGGCCGATCAGCCCTTTAATCCCGCGCCCCAGTTCCATACAGATTTTCGGTAACTGGGTGGTTTTACCGGAACCCGTTTCACCGGCGACAATGACGACCTGGTGATCGCGAATCGCTTCGAGAATGTCCTGTTTTTTCTGACTAACCGGCAAATTTTCCGGATAAGTAATCTCCGGACGCGCCGCTTCACGCAGCAGGACTTTCCCTGCCGCCTGGTCAATCTCTTTCGCCATCTCCTGGAAAATGGCCTGTTGTGCATCAGGATTTTTAACCTTCTTCACACCGTGCAGACGGCGAGAAAAACGCAGTCTGTCGCGCAGCATCAGCGAATCCAGCCGCTGCTGCAAAGCAGTAAAGGTCAATTTTTGTTGTTCTGTCATAACGTTAGTGGGCAGTAGTCTGCCTGATTAATTTTCTTTTAAATGATAGATATAGAGTACCACATCGCGGCTTTCTATGCGTTGTTCAATAAATTCGAACATAGACTTCGATTTATTGCGCTATCTCTGTGGCAGGATTGTGAATAAAGTGTCAACAAGCAACGGGGCATCGCCCATTCAAACATCTATAAGGAAACACCATGAGCAAGGTATTAGTTCTTAAATCCAGCATCCTGGCAGGGTACTCTCAGTCTAATTTGTTGTCCGATTATTTTGTTGAACAATGGCGCGAAAAGCACACTGCTGATGAAATCACCGTGCGTGATCTGGCTGCAAATCCGATTCCGGTGCTGGATGGCGAACTGGTTGGCGCTCTGCGTCCGAGCGATGCGCCGCTGACCCCGCGTCAGCAGGAAGCTCTGGCTCTTTCCGATGAGCTGATTGCCGAGCTGAAAGCCCATGACGTTATCGTAATTGCGGCACCGATGTACAACTTCAACATCTCGACTCAGCTGAAAAACTATTTTGACCTGGTTGCGCGTGCAGGCGTTACTTTCCGCTACACCGAGAACGGTCCGGAAGGTCTGGTAACCGGTAAAAAAGCCATCGTGATTACCAGCCGTGGCGGTATCCATAAAGATGGGCCGACGGATCTGGTGACGCCGTATCTGTCTACATTCCTGGGCTTTATCGGTATTACCGATGTGAAATTCGTCTTTGCGGAAGGTATTGCCTACGGTCCGGAAATGGCGGAGAAAGCGCAGGCAGACGCCAAAGCAGCAATTGACGAAGTTGTTACAGCATAAGTTTTAAGAGGCCTCCTGCAACTGTGGGAGGCTTTTTATTGTTATCCCTGAACGACCTCTTGAGGAGGTTGTTTAGGGATAACGATAAAAAAACCGCAACCTGTATCAGCGTTGCGGTTTTTGTGTCGCAGATTAAAAATCAGAACGTTTTCTTAAAGTTCAGCATCACGCCTTTATCGCTGATGCCGTCCTCTTTCCAGTGGTAAGCGTCCAGATGCAGCGAACTTTCTTTGCTGCTGTACTTCACGCCAACGCTTGCCAGGCTATTGATACCGCCGCCCTTCTGCCCGTCGTCAACATTAAAGTACTGACTGCCAGCTCCGGCAAGACTTGCTGTACGCTGGCTCTTCGCATAACTCAGGTTTGGGCCACCTTCCAGCGTCGCATTCGCGCTCCAGCCGTCTTTACCTGCGTAGTCCAGTTTCAGGCCAACGATGCCGTCCACCGCCGTTTCGCTGCCGCTGTTCATATTCAGGTTAAAGTCACCGGCGTTGCGTTCCTGATAACCGCCTTCCAGCGTGTGGCGCAGTTTCACTCCGGCATACGGCGTTATTTTCAACCCTTCGCGTGGTTCAAAGGTTTTCGCCCCTTCGCTGCGGAACTCCAGGTACTGCTGTTTCACGTTGGTATCGGCTGTTTTACTGACGTCGCCGTAGGCTACGGCACGGCTGCTGTCGAGGTTATGAACATCATAACGCAGGGCGTTATTCCAGCTCATCCCGTTTTCGAACGCCATCTGGTGCTTCAGTCCAAAAAACTGGCTGTAGCCGCCGGTTACGCCGTTGTCCCCTGCCGTGTCAGAACCGTTACCATCCAGACGGGCGATCCCATACTCCAGGCTCAGGCTCTGGCTTTCACTCAGGTCGAGAGTTTTACGCAGCGCCAACATGTCATATTGCGTGTCGTTGCCCAGTTCCGCGCGCGGATCGCCTTTTGCCACCACGTTGAACGCCAGACCGTTGCCCACCTTCGGTGCGGCATCCGCCAGCATACTGAAGCGGTTGCTTAACACCCGTGCTTCACGGAATACGGTGGTCGCCTGACTGCCGCTGATTTGCTTAAGCGCACTGTTAAGCTCCGCCGTGGTGCCTACGTTCAGACTGGTGTATAGCTCGTTATTGGTGTAACCCGCGTCCAGCGCCTGCGCAACATCATTCACCGAGGCATCGGTAGCCACATCGGTATAAGCGTTTTTGTTCATGGTGACGTCAACGTTACCGCTGGCATCGGTGCTACCCTGCGCATTCCACACCACAGAGGTGGAGGTGATGGCATCAGCATCCGTCAGGTTACTGCCCTGCACCACGTTATCGAAGGTGACTGTAGTGTCTGCTGTGCCTGCGGCGAAGCCGGTGTTGATTTCCACGCCGCTCATGCTGGCATTGTTTACTTTCAGCTTACCGGCGCTACCATCAGCGTTGGTTCCCACAACGTAGCCGTTGAGGCTGTTGGTGCCGCTCTCTTCGCCCGTTGTATTATCAACAAACGATGTCACCGTGGTATTCGGCACATCCGGCAACGTGTAATCGCCGTAATGGACTTCGGTGGAGTTACCGTTGTTACCGTTAATACCTTCCACGTTCACGCTGTCGCCCTGTTTGATCAGGCCTGACCCGGTTACGCCATCGGCGATCACTACCGTACCGTTGTTGACTACGTGGCCATTCGTCCCCAGCATACTGAACGCATAAGAATCATTGGCATAGATATTAATGGTGCCATTGTTCTCAATAACTGCGTCCGCCGTGGCATTGGCATCCAGTTGCATACCAATCAGGCCGGTATCGGTCGTGCCTTCCGTTCCCAGATTAATAATGCCCTTATTGACCAGTTGCGCGTTATTATTCCCTTCCATCGCCACGGTATTATTGCCGCTGATGTTCATGGTGCCGTCATTCTGCGCGACATAGTTGGTGTGCGTGAATTTCACGGCGCTGGCGTTATCATGATCGAAATTAATCTCACCTTCACTCATGTTCCAGAAGAACGCGTCCGTAGCTGCGGCGTTACTGGCGCTGACAACGACTGATTTGGCGGTTGAATCCACTTTACCATTGTTAATAAAGCGCCCGTTACCCCCCCAAATATTGACTGCGCCGTTGTGGGAGGAGTTCGTCAGTGACATATGCCCGGTGTTGTAGAGTGTGCCAGACTGGTTGATGTGAACGGCGTTTTTGTTGTTATCGAGAATAAATTCGCCGTGGTTGTTAAAAACGGCATTGTTATCGATTTCCAGCATCCCGGCATTACTGTCTTCGCTGCTGTTGCCCAGAATCCAGGTGCCGTCGTTATTCACCACTGCATTATTGGTTAATTTAGAACCATGTTTTACAATGCCGTCTTTTTGGTTATTGAAGATGCCGTTCTGTTGGTCGATGCGACTGGTGACGGTGCCACTGTTGTTAAAGACGCCTGCTTTCTGCACCAGTTTATTAATCGTGCCGTTATTGTTCACCTGCGAAGTATTTTTGCCAGCATACATTGTTATCTGGCCAGAAACCGTGCCATCGTTATTCAGCGTGCCGCCATCAATATCGATATTGCTCAGTGTGCCCGCGTTATCGACCTCGCCACCTTCGTTCAGTTTTATCAGGTTATTGATAATTCCTGTTGCGGTATTTTCCAGTTCACCGTTCAGCACCGTCACCACTGGGCCAGAAATCGTACCGGAGTTGATGACGCTGCCTGGCGTGGTGTTAGTAATCACCACAGACTGAGCGAAATTCGTTGACTGCCCTTCGGTGCTGAGCGTGTCTCCCCCGGTGTAGACCAGGCTAACTGCCGGATCGGTCGGGTTATACTCACTGGAATTTTCACAAACGCCCAGCGTGCAAATGGTACCGTAATTAATAATGGTGCCTGAACCGTCGGTATAAAAAGCCTGGCCGACACCGGTATTAATATTAATCACGCCGGTCTTGTCGTTAATCGCCACGCCACTGCCAATCGCGCCCATCGCAAATAGCTGGTTATCCTGCTGCTTAGTGACGTTTTCATCCGCCGTCAGGTTAATGGTGCCCTGGTTTACCGCTGTACCGCCATTAAGTGCTAGCATACCAAAACCTTCATTCTTGACGTTGATGGTTCCGGTATTTAGCCCGGTAGCATCAGCCCAACCGGCGTCGGTTGAGCCTATCAGCATACCACCGCCCATCAAGTAAACAGTATCAGTTTGCCAATAAGTTTCACTGGTGATATCGCCGTTCTCATCCATAGTCGGAATAAAGCTATCGACGTTTATTTCTCCGTCATTGCTGGCGGTACCTTTTGATGCAGAAACCCCATAGGTTCCTGCGCCGTGCAGATTGATTGTCGCGCCACTTTGGTTTTCGGCTTCCCCATAACCGCTTGCGAGCACCGCGTAGTAGGTTCTGTTAAGCCATCCCAGGGGATAAGCGCCTTCTCCCCCTCCACCAACCGGAGAGAGCGTAGATGTCAGATTAATTACCCCACCTGAGGCATTGGATGCGAAGCTATCTTGCCCGTTAGAGCGCATTACTGCTGTTTTACCATCACTCGAACTGTCTGTTCCGGTTTTAACATTCATTGTTCCAGTATTGACGATCCTGGCACCGCTAACAGCAGTCATGATTTCTTTCGCCGCCGAGGCGTTAATGATTCCTTTATTCTCTGCACTCGAACCAATACCATTCGCCGAAATGATCGAGTTATGACCAAAAAAATTGGAGTCGCGAACCGGACTGAAAATATCCGTAACGGAGTTTTCATCAATTATAACCTGACCGCCTCCCGTAACATAAAAAAGCGACACTGTACTGCGCACTGCGGTAACATCCAGAACAGAATGCCCACTGATATTAACCGTACTCTTACCAGAGACATTAATACCATTAATAACATGACCGCCGGTATCCCCTGTTATATTTATACCGCCATTCAGATTAATGACATTATCATCCCCAATAACAACCACACCATCCAGTTCAGGCTGTTCGTCGTGTGCAGCACCAAATAAAGGAGAGTATGCTTCAATATTTAAATTACCGCTTAAATTAACCGTGTTATTTTCACCGGTAACAATTAAACCGTTAAGATGTTCATCGGATGTCGTCGGCGATGTGTTCATATCTGAGGCCAGATTGATGTCACCCTCCAGCGTTACCTGGCTATCATTTCCGGCAATACTTATGCCCGTCGCCCCCTGGAAATTACCGCTGTCATCCCGCTCATGCGTGACATTTATATCGCCACGCAGAGACACCAGTTCACGATCGCCAACGAGGGAAACACCAATGGCATTTTGCGAAACATTAAGTTCACCGATGTTACCGAACTGCTCATCATCGCCTTCGATCAGTACACCAACAGAATCTTTGTCGATAACGGTGATTTTACCAGTATTGCCAATTTTGGCATTTTTACCTTTTATATCAATACCATGCGAGGAACCACTAACGTAAAGATCGCCGTTCTGAAGAATGCTTACATCATCACCCATAACTCGCGTTCCGACGGTATTTTTACCATCTACGGACATATCACCGGAAATTTCAAGATTGTTGCCGTTGCCAGATAAATTTACGCCCGTCGCATTTTCGCCCGCAATGCTCAGCTCATACGTTGTCAGCGTGATGCTGTTATCGTTGCCGTTTACTTCCAGACCCGTAGTGGCGTCGTTAACAGACATCTTGCCTGAAAGTGAAACACTACCTTCGTTACCGGCAACTTTAATCCCTGTACCGCTATTGTTAGTGGTGATATCCCCCACGTTGACAAAGGTTGCATTATCGCCATCGATCAGTACACCGAATGGATTACCTTCGTGCCCCTTATCACCAACAGTAATATCACCAATGTTCATGAACGTGGCGTCACTGCCATCCAGTAATACGCCGATGGATTTATCATCCACCACGGTAATATTGCCTTTGTTACTGACAATGGTGCCATTCCCCGTAACGTCAATACCGTGTGCAGCGTCACTGACGTAAAGATCGCCTTCCTGCTTGATAAGTGCGTCATTACCAACAATTTTGGTCGCTGCCGAGTTTTCGCCATCGACGGTCATATTCCCTTTATTATCGATAGCGGCATCGTCACCGTTAATCAGACTACCGGTACCGCCGTTGGTAAATATGGCGTCGCCCTGGGTATTAATCGTCGAGTTGTTGCCGTTAACAATAACGGCTGTACCGCCATCCACTTCGGTTTCGCCATTGTTATTGATGGTGATGTCATCACCAGTCAGGATGCCCACCACGGAACCTTCGCCAATCGCAGTGGTTTTCCCGTCATTGTTCAGAACAATATTATCGCCTTCCACGGTCATTACCGTACCGCCATTCAGCGCAGTGTTGCCGCCCAGGTCGGTAATAATGGCGTCACTCACTTTGATATCGTTGCCTGTTGTTCCATCAACCACCACGCCGGCTTCTTTGGTGATGTGGATTTTGCCTTCGTCGTCGTAGCTCCAGATGATTCCGCCCGCTTTGTTAACGCCTTCGAAGACTGCCGTGTTGCTGTCTTCATTTACTTTCCACTGCTTAACGATTGTCTGGCGACCATCTTTTGCCGTCAGGGTATAGCTGCCATCCGCATTCTCGGTGTAGGTAAAGGTAGCGTTACGGATCTGCACCGTTTTTTCAGCTTGATCCCAGGTAACGTTGTTGTTGTATTTGATCGGATCCGGTTTGTCATCCGGCGGTACTGG
>NZ_AEJZ01000330.1:0-1172 GCF_000208525.1 Escherichia sp. TW14182 | reverse complement strand
AACCCCCTCCAGCCGCGACATCGACGTAATCGAAAAAAGCTACGGCATGGACACCGCCCGTATGCTCGGCAGCATGATGTTTGAAGGTGGCGAGATCATTCGCGAGCGCATCAAACGTTATCAGATTGACTGCGACTACCGCCCCGGCGGCCTGTTTGTGGCGATGAATGATAAGCAGCTCGCGACTCTTGAAGAGCAGAAAGAGAACTGGGAACGCTATGGTAACAATCAACTCGAACTGCTGGACGCCAGTGCCATTCGCCGTGAAGTTGCCAGCGATCGCTACACCGGTGCGCTGCTGGATCACAGCGGCGGGCATATTCACCCGCTGAACCTCGCTATTGGTGAAGCCGACGCCATTCGTCTGAACGGCGGACGTGTGTATGAGCTTTCTGCGGTGACGCAGATCCAGCACACCACGCCAGCCGTGGTGCGGACTGCCAAAGGTCAGGTAACGGCGAAGTATGTGATTGTCGCCGGGAATGCGTATCTGGGCGATAAAGTGGAGCCGGAACTGGCGAAGCGCAGTATGCCGTGCGGCACGCAGGTAATCACCACCGAGCGGCTTTCCGATGATTTAGCCCGTTCGCTGATCCCGAAAAACTACTGTGTCGAAGACTGTAACTATCTGCTTGATTACTACCGCCTGACTGCCGATAACCGCCTGCTGTATGGTGGTGGCGTGGTGTATGGCGCACGTGACCCGGATGACGTTGAGCGCCTGGTGGTGCCGAAACTGCTGAAAACCTTCCCGCAGTTGCAGGGCGTAAAAATCGACTACCGCTGGACGGGCAACTTCCTGCTGACCCTGTCGCGTATGCCGCAGTTTGGTCGCCTCGATAAAAACATTTACTACATGCAGGGCTACAGCGGCCACGGCGTTACCTGTACCCATCTCGCCGGGCGTTTAATTGCTGAACTGCTGCGCGGAGATGCCGAGCGTTTCGACGCGTTCGCCAATCTGCCGCATTACCCGTTCCCCGGCGGGCGCACGCTGCGCGTGCCATTTACCGCGATGGGCGCGGCTTATTACAGCCTGCGCGATCGTCTGGGCGTTTAATTTCCGATTAACCGTGAAGAGTCAAAAGGTGTGAAACATGAGCAACAATGAATTCCATCAGCGTCGTCTTTCTGCCACCCCGCGCGGGCTGAGGGATCCCCACAAAATTACT
>NZ_AEJZ01000331.1:0-3525 GCF_000208525.1 Escherichia sp. TW14182 | reverse complement strand
GGAATTCCCTGGCAATAGCACTTATACTTGACGTATAGGAAATTGAAAAACCAGTCGATACCATTGTCCACGCCTTATGCCCCGTGAGCCTTTCTGTTTTTCCCCTCCACTCCGGTGTTTTCTCTCTCTGCATGGTCGATTCTTATACCGCAACTGGCTGTTTTTTATTCTTGCACCGATTCCCGGGCACACTTTGCCTGTGTCAGGCCGGCATATACCTCAGCAGACTGATATCCCGCGCGTTTTTCTTCAGCCCTGATACATTCAGCCCCGCAATGGCCCGGCGGTATACCATCCGGCCGCCACACAGCACGCATTCGAACGGGTCACGACTCAGGAACTGTTTCACCATTTGTGCATAGCACACTTTCGCCACTGGTTCCGGTTTATCCATCCCCAGAGCACGGTACACCTGCGGCAGCTTCTCTCCACACACCCGGTTGGCAAGGAACCCGAAGTACCTCACCATCTTAAAAAACTTCTCCGGGATGTGCTGTTTCAGCCTCGCGACCAGCTCACGCTGTGTCAGCGTTTCCGTCGCCGTTTCTCCCGTTTTGTGGTCCAGGTAACGGAAGCTCAGGCTCGCCCCTCCGTTGTAATGTGCCAGCCGGGAGGCTGCTATCGGCGGCTTCTTCAGATAACGACCCAGGTAGCGCGCCGTATTCCTCCCGCCGGCCGTTTTCTTCGACATGTACACATGCCAGTATTTTCCGCCAGCTTTCAGCACCAGGCTTCTCCACTGTGACTCCGTCGTGATATGTGACAACGACTCCGGCATCGCCATCCCCTCTGACCACGCTTTCAGAAGCAGCTGCCGCATATTCCACATCCACCGTGAACGCATCGCGTCTTTCAGGAAGCTCAGCTTTTTCCACTGACCATGCTTATTCAGACCTCCACAGGTTACAGACACATGCACATGCGGATGCCAGTTGAGACGACGACCATACGTATGGATGGCGCAGAAGATACCGGGTTCCAGCCCCCGTTTTCGGGCGGCATACAGCAGATTCTCCACCGCCAGACGGCACACGTCATTCAGCAGCCAGCGGTTGCTTTCGAACACCGGCCACAGCGTGTCCGGCAGGGTGAAGACCAGATGTACCCAGTCGCAGTCAGGAAGACGATTCAGCTGTGTCGCTATCCACAGGTCTGTGGCCTTTTTTCCGCAGGACGGGCAGGCACGGCTGCCACATGAGTTAGTGACGTATCTGACGTGGGGGCACTCAGGTTTATCGCAGTTGTATTCCTTCACTCCCAGTATCCGCGTGCCGCAGGCCAGCATTTTTGTGACAGCCTCAACCTCGATATCGCGCAGACCGCCCGCATCCAGGAAGGATGTCCAGCACTGGTTGGTTGTGAACAGGCGTTTCAGCGGTCGGGGCTGAAAATCACCACCACTTCGGGTCATCCGCCTTCATCTCCGCTTCTGTTTCGTATAAATCAAAACGACGGCAGGTATGGCAGAACGTGATGTATTCGTACGGTGAATCCGGGTACATTTTGTGGAAGGTTTCCCAGAAACAGACCGTGCAGGAGGGATGACCGGTGATAAAGTCTGCAAATACGGACTGATAAGGGTGATTATTGGCTCAGGCGACGGCTTTCAGAACCTCTTTCACCATTCTGGTGTGGACTTTCTGGTGCTCCAGGTTGTGTGACATGGGAACTCATTCTGGATGGTTACTCTGAAAGCTCATATTCTGCCACACCCCGATTTGCAGCCGCCAGGCTGCCGTGGTTCATTCAGTACACAAAACTCATAGTATTTTCGATTGATGCCTGAAGGCGTTAATACCAGTTTTCGCCAGCTTTCAGGAATAAATGCTGTTGGCGCTGTAGGCGGAACGTTACGAAGCTGCTTACGGTATATTTCCCTTATAGTATCCAGTGCATCGCTGAGCGGCTGCGCCGCAGGTGTCGCTACAAACTGCAATGCTGACAACATTCGTGGAGCGTATTTTCGAAGTGTGTTGTATTTTTCGGTGATCAGGTGAAGAGGATCGAAATTACCTTTACGGGACAGCAACTGTGTTTCTTCCAGGCTGTTGACGAACTCCTGCCAGGGAATAACATCTTCTATCGCGGCCCAGGGATCTTCACCTGACTTTCTGGCATGCAGTAGCGCCTGACCGACAGTAACATATTGTCTTAACTTGCTCTGGATAAGTTTGCCTTTTAACTGAAGCCTCTCGGCTTGTTTGCGTTTTGCCTGGCTGAACAGACCGCCCATAATGCGTTCGTGTAGCTCGATAACTTCATCAGTCAATGTTGCTCTGGCTTCCTGAATGACACAAACCAGCGTAGCGTAACGTCTGATATCGGTGAATTTTGCCAGATCTCTGCTGCTCATTTTTCGGCCCTCACGCGCCAGTTTGAGTAATTTGTTCTGGTGAACGGAAAGCTCAATACCATCAGGTAATTCCAGCGCGGTGATAGAATTAAGTCGATCGATATGTTGCAGCACGTTTTTACCGTTAATTTTACCGGGAGGCTGAAGTAGCCACGCAAGTCGGGAAGGTTGTTCCCCTTCTGATATGAGCAGGCTGTCGAGTGCAGATCTATGCTGCTTTCCCAGTTGTGTCGTAAGTGCCGAAAAAACAGATCTGTCAGCAAGTGTGACGGCTTCGGCAAGCGTCCGTTCGATCACATCAACCGACGGGAAAATAACATTATTGTTATGTAGCCAACTGAGCATTTCCTCCGCCAGAGTAAATCCTTTATCTGTTCGCATGGCATAGGAATGCAGATGCCGAATGCAGTCTTTTTGCAGAGTTCGGCTGAACGGAGATAATTTCAGGTAGCGATAAAGTTCAGCCAGATGCTCCCAGCGGGTTTGCTCTCTGGCTGCATATTCATGCCATAAATCGGGCTGAAGCTTCAGTCTTGAAGCAATTCTGGATACAACACCACTGTGGGGAACATTATTTTTGTCCGGAACAAATCCAGGCCCACGCAGGTAACAGAGTAATACCGCAAAGCCCAGGCGATTAGCTGGACGCCGGTGCTTATTAATGAGAGCAATATCTTTATCACAAAGAAAACACATTCTGGTCAGAATAATTTCATCATCTGGTATAACCAGCAGGCGAGCTTGCTCTTCACTACTCAGTATTTGTCGCCGTGGCATGAATGCTTCCCTCGTGTAAAGTTTTCATGTGTTATGGATTTGTTGTGACCGAAAACGACCGGTTTCGGACATTGTTAAACAGATATATCCGAAAGTCAGCGAAATTACTTTCGGACATGCATTATAATATGTACACCCATTTCGTACAGAAGATCTCACTATGTCTCGAATTTTTGCCTATTGTCGGGTTTCCACTCTGGAACAGACGACCGAAAATCAACGTCGGGAAATCGAAAGCGCGGGTTTTAACGTCAGACCCCAACGAATAATCGAAGAACAAATTAGTGGATCAGTAGCAGCCAGTGAACGTCCTGGTTTTAACCGGTTGCTTGATCGTCTGGAAAGTGGCGATGTATTGATAGTCACAAAACTGGATCGCCTCGGTCGTAATGCAA
>NZ_AEJZ01000332.1:0-1645 GCF_000208525.1 Escherichia sp. TW14182 | reverse complement strand
AATTCACTTGTGGAAATTTTTATTTGATCTCGTTTGAGTATTTTATCTCCCTGAAATAATTTTTGATAATACTAACCAATGATAGAACGAAATGATGTTGCGAGTCTTTTGCATAAGATAACACGGTATTAAATGGTGTAAACTCTCCTGAAATGTTGTGAATTTTTACAGAGTCTCTATACATAGGTGATGTGGCTAAAGTTTTGGGAACCATTGAAATACCTTTGTCTTTAGCCACGCCGGTAAAAAGAACAGAATAGGAACCACACTCTATAATCTTTTTAGGCTTAAATCCAGCGGTAGAAAATAGGATATTAAGATTTCTGGATGATGCACTCCTTTTACTATTTACCAGGAAGACACTATCTTTGAGTTCAGATAGATGTGTTATATCCCTTCTTTCCCGAGAGGATATAATGACCATATCGTCAGAAAATAGATGGACATGATAGTTATTTTCTGCCACTATGCCCGCTCCAGTAATAACAATGTCCAGATCTCTTCTTTGTAGTCTTTCGGCTAATTCTAAAGAATTGCCTAGTGTTATATCAATATCTATTTTTTTATCACTAGCCCTATCAAGAATGGCATGTAAATGTTCAGCCGACAGGCTTGAAATACTGCCTAGCTTAATTTCACGATAAGTATTATCTGTATGTAGTTTACCTTCAAGTTCGTCAATCAGTGACAAAATTTTCTGAGCATAGTCATATAATAATCGTCCTTGTAAAGTAGGGAATACGCCGTCGTTCCGTCGTTCCAGGAGTGAAACTCCAACCTTACTTTCTAGTTGTTTCAGACGTAATGAAATACTGGACTGGGTTCTGTATAAAAATCGTGCAGCTTGAGTGACACTGCCGGTATCAACTGTAGCCATAAAAGCCTTTAATTCAGAAATTTCCACATTTAGTCTCTCAAAATAAATAGATTTCCAGTGCTGCCGGCGGTTTTTCATATGCGTCTATAAGATTCTGTTATCTGCAGTACTCTTACAGATGCATCGCAATCGAATATTTGCCGCTATGGATTACTTATAGTCCGTAAATAGAATCGAGAGTTGTCTCCTTGGTTTATCCTCTTCCTGTTGGTGCTTAATGTATTCCCATTGATTTTGCCCGGCCACCGCCGGACAGCATTTAGTATGCTTCAGTTAATGTTATCCATTGCTGCAAGGTTCAGCTATGTTGCTCTTAAATTTGGCTTTGGTATGAATCCGATATAGCCTTTTTCACAAATTGTTTAGACATGCCATTGATCTGCAGACCGCTAGCTGCTGTTGTGCTGGGGGGCAGATTTAGTTCTCTGGTGATATTTCTTTAATAATCTGTATATCAGATAGAATGAATCGTGATTATCGCATGGGTATTTTATATATTTTAAAAAATGATCTCCTTGAGGGGAGTTGAGGCTCTAAACGCAAAAATTATTCTCATTCTTTGTAGCTTCATTACATCCAGGAACATGATATAAAATTAAATTTTATTTATTAACATGCCGCTGCATCATCGGAGTATGGGCGTCGAAATTTTCTATTACACTCATGGAGTTAGATCCGGTTCCCTGATGTTAAATGTAGTGTGATGGTTTTTATTTTCGTTGTAATCACATAAGGCGCACGGTGATGCTGCCAACTTACTGATTTAGT